>QQUB01000507.1 GCA_008501835.1 Bacteroidota bacterium | reverse complement strand
TGCTTAGGTTCCCAGACAAAAGTTTCTGTTTGTCCAGGCATGATCAGCAACTCAGATGTGTTGGCACCAATCATACTTATACCGTGTGGTACATCAAAATCCTGTTCGAGATTTGTTACGTGGAAGTAAACGCGATCCCCTACTTTGATACCTTCAATGTTATCCGGAGCAAAGTGGCTACGGATCATTGTCATATAAATATGGACATTTTTACCGTCGCGTTCCACCCGGGCTTCTTTTTCTGTCTTAGCCACATATGGGTGGTTGTTTTCTTCCAGTGAATAAATTTTCTGGCTGTTTGGTGCGATGAGGTCTGCCGGTGCACCTGCTGCGTAGTGAGGCTCGCCAATAGTCGGGAAGTCAAGGATCAGCTCCATTTTATCACCGCTGATATCGTAGAGCTGAGCGGATTGACATAATTCCGGACCTGTAGGCAGGTAACGGTCTTTGGTAATCTTGTTCATCGCAACGAGATACTTGTCAAAAGGTTTTCTTGAATTACCACCTGGGATCATCAAGTGTCCCACAGAGTAATAAGTAGGTTTTCTGTCAAGTACTTCCCAAGTGCCAAGTTTCCACTTAACTACCTCAGAAGAGATAAAGAAAGTGGTGTAAGCATTGCCTCTTGTGTCAAATTCGGTGTGCAAAGGCCCGAGTCCTGGTTGTTCAACTGTACCGGCGTTGATAGCATCAAAGTTCAAAATAGGAATGCCATAAGCATCTCCATCATAAGCTTTGTCTGCGATTGCTTGTTGCATCTTAGTGAATGAGTGGACGGTCAGCGCTGCTGCCAATTTACCACTACCGACGATGTATTCTCCAGTTGGGTCAACGTCACAACCGTGAGGTGACTTAGGAGTAGGAAGGAAGTATACCAGATCCTCCAATTCAGCAGGATTCAATACTCTTACTTCTTTCATCATTGTAGAAGTGGCGGAGTGTGTTGATTCATCGTAAACATTGTGAGCATAATTTGCCGGCATAGTTTCAAATCTGCCTGCAGCAATATACTCTTCTGCTTTTTTCCAGTTAATGGCTGCGATGAAGTCTTTATCGTTTTGTGATGCGTTTACCTCTAAAAGGGTGCTGGCCTCTTCTGTGTTGTATGAAGAGAAGAACATCCAGCCATGTGATTTACCTCTACCAGGGTGTGCAAGGTCAAAGTTGAAACCTGGCATCAATACCTGGAATTCAATGTTCATGTGTCCTGTCTCAGGATCGACTTTGATGAATGACAAGGCACCTTTGAAGTTACCTTTGTATTCTTCGATAGGAATGTCACGCTGAGGAACGGGAACACCAAAACGGGTACCTGCAACAACGTACTCGGTATTTTCCGTTACGAATGCAGAACTGTGGTTACCCGCACTGTTAGGGATCTCGATGATCTCTTCAGTTTCGAATGTTTTGAGGCTTACTCTTGCAATACGAGGTGTGTTATTCGCATTGATGAAGCACCATCTTCCGTCGATTACCCCTTCTGTTTGGGAAAGGTCAGGGTGGTGTGAATCATCCCATGGAATAAACCCATGTGAAGTATTGAGCATTGGCTTTGTTTCTTCATTGAAACCGTAAGCTTTTTCTGCGTCAACTGAGAAAACAGGAACTACCTTGAATAATCTTCCTGAAGGTAATCCATGAATAGCCAACTGACCACTGAAACCACCGGAAATAAATCCGTAGTATTCATCGAGCTCACCAGGTGCGACAAATGCTTTGTCTGCAGCACTGGCTCCAATGGCGCCGCTATTGGAATTTCCGCCTTGTGAACAACTCGAGAGTGCCCACATGCTTACAAAGATCAGCGAAAAGGCGATCGTTTTTAATATTGATTTCATATTAATTTAAGTTTTGTTTCGTTCTAAAATGATTTTTCTTTCTGTTGTCTATTTAGGTAAAATCACCTCGTCAATGACGTTGATGATACCATTCGATGTCTGGATAGTGCCAAGAACTTTCTTTCCGTCCACAAAAACATCGTCACCCTCGGCAGTTACCTCGAGGTAATCACCGGTGGCCATATAAAGTTTACGTCCTTTTGCAGCTTCTTTCTTCAGGGCCTCGGGGGTGTAGGAGCCTGGAGCAGCGTGACGCGTAAGAATGTTGGCCAGTGTTGCTTTGTTTTCCGGTTTGAGTAAATCCTCAACCGTACCTTCCGGTAGTTTGTCAAAGGCTGCATTGACCGGTGCGAAAACGGTTAGTGGTCCTGCATTAACCAATACATGCTCGATTTCTGCAGCCTGAACTGCAGCAACGAGGGTTGAATGGTCTGCTGAACCTACTGCAACCTGTAAAATGTTTTTAGCTGAAACATCGTCCTGGACAGAAGCTTGTCCTTTAGGCGTGTTGGCTTCGTAATTGGCAGAACTATCTGCCGCATTGTTCTCTTGGCTACCTGAGTTACAGGCGACAAAGAACAGCCCGCATGAAAGCAGGAACAATAGGATTTTGATTCTCATCTCTGTTCGTTTTATAACGTTTTAAAATATTCAATTCAAGCTCAGTTAGAATGGCTTCAGGGTAAATGCGGTTAGGTCAATTGAGCCTTATTGAAATTCTTTTGGATTCGAACAAAATTTACATTTGAAAAATCTGGGAGTTGGTAATACTCGATTTATAGTGTTCTGAAGTATTCCAGAATGGCACGTGCCTGTTCTTCTGTTAAGCCCTGGTTGGCCATCGGAGCACCATTGTACTCAATCAATAATTTTTTGGCTAAAGGATCTTCTTTAACCATTTTTTCAGGATCCAGGATCATATTCATAATCCAGGTTGGGTTCCTTCTTTCCATGATGCCGGCAGGTGCAGGTCCTACAAACTTCTTGTCCGCTTTGTGACAAGCTGTACACATAGCTTCATAAACCTCTTTTCCTTCAGCTACCATTGCATCATCAATAGTCTCAGGAAGAGAAATAGCTTCTGTAATCGGGCCTACCCCAATGTTATCCATCGGATCTACTTCATCAGGGATCATTGATTTAGGTGCAGGTTTCGGGCCGTCAGCTGAATTGTCTGAAGAACCACTGCCACAGGAATATAGTAGGGAGAATATCAGTCCAAGGAAGATCAATTTGCTAATTTTCATGGTGTTGTTAGTATGATTAAATAATTAAGGATAAAATTGTCTTAAATAGGTTAACTATGGCACAAAGTTAATTTATTTGTCATTCGTCTAAGCATGATAAATATCATAAAAGTGGGGTGACTTATGTCAATCAGGGAAAAATTACGAATGTGAATCCAGAATGTTTGAAATTTTATTTGGATGACAAAGGGGAAATGGCGTTGAAAATGTTAAACGAAACCATAATTATTTTGAAACTACCCAAAACGGTTCTTGACCAAAGCGGGGTTTTCAGGGAACGGTTTTTTGACCGGATCATGGAAATCATACATCCGGGAACGTGATGAAAATGAAGTAATGATTTCCAGATGGTTAAATTTTAATGATTTGATATTATCTTCGCCCAAATTTTAATTATGGCAAGTATAATCAGTGGAATTCAACAGATGGGTGTAGGCGTATCGGACCTGCACGAAGCATGGAAGTGGTATCGCCAGCATTTTGGTATGGATATTCGCGTTTTCGAAGATGAAGCAATCGCAGAACTTATGTTGCCACACACTGATGGGCAACCGCGGAAACGTTATGCTGCCCTGGCAATGAATATGCAAGGTGGTGGAGGCTTTGAAATATGGCAACACACCGGGAAAACTCCGGAACCATGCGGATTCCAGATTTTATTGGGTGATCTCGGTATCAATATTGCCAAGGTCAAATCCAGAGATGTAAGACTTGCCCATAAAAATTTTGTTGACAAGGGACTGGAAGTTTTAACAGAAGTCGTCACCGACCCTTCAGGAAATGAAAACTTTTTTGTCAAAGATCCTTATGGTAATGTTTTCCAGATCGTTAAAGAAGCGTATTTTTTCCAAAAGGAAAAATCCGTAAACGGTGGAATTTACGGAGCCATCATCGGGGTTACAGATTTTGAAAGAGCCAAAACCGTTTATTGCGATATTCTTGGCTATGATGAGATCGTATATGATGAGCAAGGTAAATTTGAAGATCTGAATGGGGTGCCCGGGGGAGAAGAAACCATGCGCCGGGTATTGTTAAAACACAGTGAAGAAAGAACAGGACCTTTTTCCAAATTGTTTGGTCCTTCACAGATAGAACTCATTTCCGTCAAAACCCGGGAGCCACGGAAAATTTACGAAGGCAGAATTTGGGGAGATCCAGGGTTTATTCACCTGTGTTTTGATATCCAGGGAATGGATGCCCTTAGAAAAAAATGTACCGAAAAAGGTTTTCCTTTCACCGTGGACAGTGCCGATAGTTTTGATATGGGCGTGGCTGCCGGTCATTTTGCCTACATCGAAGATCCCGATGGTACACTGATTGAATTCGTGGAAACTCATCGCTTACCGATCATAAAAAAAGTGGGCTGGTATATGAATCTTGACAAGCGCAAACTCGGTCAAAGATTACCCAACTGGATGGTGAAGACCATTGCATGGGGACGAATTAGGGATTGATGTCCAGTCTTCAGTCTGCAGTACCAGTCGGTATTGGGTTAGGGAGTGAGGGAAGAGATAATCTTCTGGCCTTTGGACAATTTAATTAAAGTTCTATATTGGGTATTCTGCTGTTCGATATTTTGCGCTTCTGTTGGTTATGCCAATAATTACTCAAAAAGACCCTGGCGGAACCGCAGAACCTGCCTTCCTGCGGTCAGCAGGCAAGGCATCGAATATCCAATATCGAATTTTGAAATTTTTTAACCAGCAACCGTTTCACTGCTTCTTCCAAATTTCAAAAACCTTCGCCTGAGAAGGCCGGTCCTTTGGAACTTCTCTTAGCGGTTCGCAGAGTTTGAGTGTATCGTGGCATTCTCTTGGAAGTTGTTGATATAATTCGGTGCCTTTGGATTTCCAGGCGATCATTTTGTCGCTTACTTCCCTGACAATTCTGGCTGGATTGCCGACAACCAGGCTTCGTGGGGGTATTTTTTCTCCTGATTTTACAAATGCCAGGGCTCCCACAATACTTTCTTTACCAATTTCTGCTTCATCCATGATAACTGCATTCATGCCGATGAGTACATTTTCTCCGATAGTACCTCCATGGATAATGGCCCCATGACCGATGTGAGCTCCCTTTTTTAAGGTAGTGGTGGTGCCCGGAAACATGTGAACGGTACAGTTCTCCTGAACATTACATCCATCTTCAATGATGATCTCTCCCCAATCGCCGCGAATGGCAGCGCCGGGACCTACATAAACATCTTTGCCGATGATGACATTGCCAATGACAGAAGCCTGTGGGTGAATAAAAGCCGACTCGTGGATAACAGGACGATAACCTTTGAATTCGTAGATCATAATCGTAGCCCAGACTACAGTCTGGAGAATTTAATTTAGAAAAAACAAATTTACAATAAATAATTCCTTCGACAAGGCAAAACCTTTTGCTCTCCCTCTCGCTTAGGCAAAGGTGTTGCCTTGAAGTGATCTACCATCCGATTTTCCATAATTCCACTCTTGCATTTTTATAAAAAAACCTATCTTCGACCATATCCTTTTTTAAAGTCAGGCGTTATACAATTAGTATTGCATAATTACCTCCAAACATGGCACAATACAGATGGTCCTATACTAGTCTTCAGGGAAAACGTTACATCGTTGGCCTCTTCCACGGACCGAAGACCGGGCATCTGATGATATATGTGAATTCCAAAATTGTTCAGATAGACTTCAAGGTTTTCGAGGAAAAGGTGTACAGTTTTTTCCTTGAAGAAGATTTGTGTGAAATAACCATAAAAAAGGATAACGGAAGTTATGGCTACGATTTCCAGATCAATAAAGAAGTCGATACGCCTCTTAACCGGAAACGAAAGGCCTTTAACAAAGTCAACCGAAACAGGATCATAACCATGTTTGTGGGACTGGGAGTTTTTCTTGCGGTCATAATTACCTTTGGAATAAGTCAAAAGCGGAAAAAGGAACGGGAGAAAGAAAGGTATTTGCAGGAAATGCTTGCCAAAAAAACGGTTTCAGCTACCGCTACTATTGATTCTGTCAAATGGAGTGGGGACCAGGCGAGTTTTTATTTCAAATTTTATGAAGGGGATATCCAAAGAGCAAGGATTGAGTTAATCGACAAAGCAGCTGTTGATCTTTACACTCAGGGCTTGCCAGTGTTGAAAGGTGATGAATTTATGATGACTTATTATACTTATAATGATTCGACGAGCCTGAAACTCAATGAGCCTACCAATTTACAGCTCGCCAATTTTATGTACAGGGCATTTGAACAAGAACAAAAGTCTCAATCTCATCTATCCGAAGAGGAGTTGCGCTGTCGGGTTAAATGTGCCTTTCGAGTCAGTGGTATTTCAGGCCTGGCGGATGTTTATTTTCAGGCCGAGACCCGGGAATCCAATCCCTGGCATAATAGGCTGACCTACAATAAACTTGTCCGGGATATTCCTTTCCAGGAAGCTTTTAATGAGTATTGCCTGCCACAGTAGCGCGGACTTTAGTCTGCAGTCTTCAGTCTTCAGTCTTCAGTCCTCAGTCCGCAGGACTTTTGCCAAGAAATACTATTTTTCAGAAAAATAGTATTTCTCTTAAACCAGCAACCAGCAACCAGTTTACTCCTCATCCACAGCTACATACATCTTCTCAATCCGCCTCATCGGGCCATGGCAGGTGACTTCGTGGCAGTTCATGCAGGTGTTGATCACTTCGTTATAAGCTTCAATCCTGTTGGCTGTGGTGCTTTGTTCGAGGGCCTCCATGGATAACAAAAATGCTTCGGCATAACTCTGGTAACCATCTTTCTTCATGCTTTCTTTGGTAGGAGTAGCTGAATGAATGGTTTTATAATCAGAGATTTTTTTCCAATCAATATCGCTGTTAATATCGTCCTTGAGTGCGGTTAGTTCATCTGCCATTTGTCTCATAAGCAGAGCCAGTTCACTGTCGCCGTTTGGATTCAGGGAAGCTTGTTTTACCACCGGTTCCTCCTTTTGATCATTAATAGGTTCGGTTTCACAGCTGAATAGGAACAGTCCAAAAAGAAAAATTGTAATCAGGTATTTCATAATAATCAATGCATAAAGTTTCGGCAAAAATATTTGTAAAAAACTGATGGAAGAAAATTTTTTACTTTTTTTTACTTCGAATTAAACCATTCCCCGGACAGGTAGTCAAAAAACCGTAACTTAAAACCTACCTTTTGCAGACGTTACAAAAACTTATGACAGACGAACAAATACTGGATATGCTTGCAGATCAGTCTCAGGCGGAACGAGGGTTCCGGATGCTGATGGAAAAATATCAGGAACGCCTGTATTGGCATATCCGGCGCATGGTAGTGACTCATGAAGACGCTAACGACGTTTTGCAGAACTGCCTTGTGAAAGTATTTCGGGGAATCAGCCGTTTTCAGGGAAAATCATCCCTGTATACCTGGTTGTACCGCATTGCGACCAATGAAGCCATTACGTTTTTGAAAAAACAAAAAAAACACAGCGCCGCTTCATTCCATGATGAGGCCAATACCCTGGAGAACCAATTGGTGGCCGATCCGTTTTTTGATGAAGATGAAATTCAGCTGAAGTTGCGGAAGGCGCTTGATGAGTTACCTGAAAAACAACGGATCGTTTTTAATATGAGGTATTATGATGAGATGAGTTATAACGATATGTCGGAAGTACTCGGCACTTCGGTGGGAGCTTTAAAAGCATCATATCACCATGCGGCCAAAAAAATTGAACACTATTTAAAGAATAATTAATTGCACTATTTATAATGGACAGAAAGCATGAGATACGGAAAGAACTTGAGGACATAGCTCCGGCACTTTCCGGTTTAAAAGACAAAAATGAGGGGTTCCGAATACCGGAAAACTACTTTGAAAAGATGCAGGACGAAGTGATGAATAAAATCAAGTCTGATGCTGATCTCAAGGTAGTTCACCGCGAAACCCGAACCTTTTCCCTTTCCGGGCGATCCCGTGTTTGGCTCAAAGTGGCCGGGTTTGCTTTGGTTCTCGCCACCGCAGCCTACTTCCTCATACCGGCAATAAGTTCCGACGGATCGGAAAATGGTTACCTGGCCGGTCTTACACCTGATGAAGCTACGGAGTATGTGAACAATAACCTTGATGAGTTTGATCTGGAAGAGATGCTGGAGGTGGCGCAGGTTGATCCTTCAGAGTTGTTCACTGCGCAGCCTGCACCGGAAAGTAACACCCAGGAACAAATTATGGAAGAATACATTGATGATATTCTGGATGATTTTGATCTGGAGGAACTGGAGGAAATGTTATAAAGTAATCCAAATATTTAAATTAAACTTCTACGAATGAAAAAGTTGATGATTATTGCACTATTGTTCCTTGTTGGGAGTGTCAGCCTTTTGGCTCAGCCCAATAACAGGAAACAAAAGATCAATGCAGCCAAGGTGGCCTATATAACCGACCGGCTGGATTTTTCTGAAAAAGAGGCGGCTGCCTTTTGGCCGGTTTACAACAAATTTGAGGCTGAGAAAAAAGCTATTAATAAGAAATATGCGGTTAATGATGATCTGGAGATGATGACAGACGGAGAGGCTGAAAAAGCCATGCTCGACCGTCTGCAGATGGAAGAGGAAATCAACAAACTCAAACGCAACTATTACTGGGAATTTAAGAAGATTATTCCTCCTCGTAAGATAGCCTTGCTGAATAAGGCCGAGCGTGAGTTCAAAAAAATGGTACTCAACCGCAGTATGCAGAACCGCAGAAATCAAAACCCGCAAAGACCAGGACCTGGTAACCGGAATTAAACACTGACAGAATTATAATCCGAAAAGGTTTATTGACCTTTTAAATGTAAAAGCTGTGAAAACACAATTACCCCCGATGTGACTTGTCATGTCGGGGGTGTTTTTTTTGAAATTTAAAGATGATGTAATGTCTATTTTGTTGAGTTTCAAGCAATGAAAACAGCAGTAAAAAGTATGTTGACTAATATTCGAACAAAAAACAACTTTGCCCGTAAAAGAGAGTGTTCAACCACTTAATCCGAATTTGTGCCGTTACCTCATTATAGGGGTACGTTTGAAGGATAAACTGGTTTTTTTGCGAAAAAAATATATATCTTGCTTTTGTAAAGATATCCATAATGCGGTTTATGTGTCGCGGATATACAAAATGCAGATATCTGAATCGATATAATTGGGTTTTTTATGAATGCTAAAAATGGCAATACTGGAAACGCGATAGATGCCCTTGTTCTTCAATATGAGTCAAGTGCGAAAAATGGCAAGACTTTGTTTTTTGATGAAAATTCATTTCTTCAACTAATAGATTTTTACCAGCACGAAGAACAATTGGAGAAGGCCATTGAGGTTGCGGATCAGGCCATTGAAAGATATCTTTTTTCCACAGATTTCTACCTTAGAAAAGCCGAGCTGCTAATCGATGCAGGAAAGGAAAAAGCAGCCTTACAAACATTGGATCAGACCGAGTCATTTGCTCCGGGTCAGCTGGACATCGTTTTGCTGAAAGCCGAAGCCCTTACCTATATGGACAAAGGTTCTGAAGCACTCGAACTCCTTTGGGAAGCAACCTCGGTTGCAAATAAGAGTGAACTTGGAAATCTATATTTGGTCGAGTCATTGGTTTATGAGTTTAATCAGGATTATGAAAAGATGTTCCAGGTGCTGAAACATGCCGTTATACTCGACCCTAAAAATGATGAGATCCTTGAGAGGACTTGGTGGCGGTGGAACTGTCCAGAAAATACAAACAAAGCATCACTTTACACAAAAAGGTAATCAACATACACCCATACTCCTATATGGCCTGGTATAATCTGGGACATGCCTATGCTTACCTGGGGAATTATAAAGATGCCATAGAGGCTTACGAATATGCCTTCATTATTAATGAGAAGTTCGAACCGGCCCTGAGGGATTGTGCGGATCTTTGTTTTGAGACCGGTTATTACAAAAAGGCTATCAAATATTATCTCGAGTTATTTAATGATGCTGAGGCGGACAGTGATCTTTTCCAGCGGGTAGGAGAATGTTATCAGCAATTGGGGAACTTTCATACCGCATCTCAATATTTCAGAAAGGCCATTAATCGGGATCCGCTCAATGATGAAGGATATTATCACCTTGGAGAATGTTATGCTTACCACAGCCGGTGGAAGGAAGCTTCAAGGTACTATGAGAAAGCTCTGGAAATCGAAGATCAGCGGGAAGAATATTTCAGCGCACTGGGTGTCGCAAAATCGGAACTGGGTGAATTTGATCTGGCAGAGGATATGTTTCGAAGATCGGTAGAGATCGCTCCTGAGGAGGGTAAATACTGGCTGGAATATGCTTCCTTTTTGATCGGGTATGATCGTACCGAAGATGCCCTTTCCTTATTGGTGGTCGCTGAGATTACTGCGGATACTGCCCAGATGCAGTTTGCGCAGGTGGCCTGCCTTTTTAATTTAGGTCGCCGAAAAGAAGCCTGCAGAATGTTGTGGCATGTAATGGAAGAAGGAGGAGAACACTATCATATTATGTTTGATCTTCTCCCGGAACTGGAGCATGATGTTGAAATTCACACCATACTCAGTTCCTATCTGGATTGATCTTATTTTGCATTAAATCGTTCAGCTGCATAAAGGGATGCTCCGATGGTACCGGCAGCATTTTTAAGTTCTGCAGCAAAAACATCCACATTTACAGTCAGGTATTGAGAAAATAGCTCGTATTTTTTCGTCACCCCTCCACCAAGGATAAAACAGTCCGGAGAGAAGAGTTTGTTGAGGTGGGTCAGATATTCATTGAGCCTGGTTCCCCATTCCTCCCAGGAAAGATCTCCTTTTTCACGAACGATATTCGAACAATAACGCTCGGCAATGTCTCCTTTAAACAAGATGTGGCCAAGTTCTGTATTGGAGATCAGCTCTCCGTTGAAAAATAAGGCAGATCCGATGCCGGTACCAATAGTGAGTACTATTACCAGGCCTTTTCTTCCTTTGCCGATACCGAGTTTCATCATAGCTAATCCGGCTGCATCAGCATCGTTTACGGCAACCACCGGACAACCGCATGCTTCAGAGAAGATCTTTTCAATTGACAATCCTATCCAGGATTTTTCAATATTGGAGGCGGTCATACAAATACCATTTTTCACCACTGCCGGGAAACCTGCAGCAACAGGTCCCTTCCAGTCATGCATTCTTACCAATTCTGCAAATGTCTCAGCAACGCTTTCCGGAGTTGCAGGTTTGGGGGTAAGCAGTCTTTTCCTGTCATCAACAAGTGTACCGTTGACAACATCAACAACTCCTCCCTTAATCCCTGTTCCGCCTACGTCTACACCAAGTATGTACCGTTCCATATATTGTATTTTTGTTTTACCCTGTGACGGGTTTCTTTTAAAATGTCTTTTTCAAATTTACGTTTTACAGGCTGTGCTTTAACCTAATGTATTGGCCTGATAATCATCCAAATATCATCGACAGGCCGGTCGCGCCCGTCCGTTTTATTTTCGCTGATCTTATCAATAATATCCATCCCTTCAATAACTCTTCCAAAAACAGTATAATCTCTGTCGAGTAAAGGTGTCCCTCCGTATTTAAGATAGGCATCCCGCTGGGCCTGGCTATATCTTTTCCCCTTTTGAGCTTCAAGTTTGTCCAATTCGCCTTCCGTTACCGGACGACCCTGAACGATATAGAACTGAGAACCCGAGGAGTTCTTTTTAGGATTCATCTGGTCCGGCAGACGTGCTGCGGCAAGAGCTCCCCGAACGTGAACCAAAGAGTCAATGAACTCAGCCGGAATGGTGTAACCCGGGCCGCCCATTCCCAATGGCATGCCTTTACGAGCATTCTTTGACTGGGGATCTCCTCCCTGAACCATGAATCCCTGGATGACCCGATGGAACAGCAAGCTGTCAAAGAATTGCTGTTCGGCCAGTTTTACAAAGTTATCTTGATGTTTGGGTGTTGAATCATACAAATGAACCAGCATGCTCCCATAAGGAGTTTTCAGTTCAATGAGGCATAATTCAGGAGCATCCACGACTATTCGCATTTTCTTTTCCTGGACCTTTTCCTTGCTGTCGATGGCTTTCATCTTCACCATATAATTACCGGAGGACATATACCTGTGAGATGGAGATGCTTCATTAGAAGTATTACCGTCGCCAAAGTCCCATTCATATCGTTCTGCCTTTTCAGATTCGTTGTTGAATTGAATGGCTGTGGCTGCTTTTGTTTTTCCACTGTAGGAAAATTTAGCAACCGGTCTGCCGCAGGAAACAAGCAGAAGGACAGGGAGGGTTAAAAGAAGAAATATCGGTTTAATCTGAATCATAATATTTTCAATAGCTTTTATTTTAGTATCCGTACTTTCATCTGGATATCCTTAACAGGGCGATCAAATTGGTCACATTCTACAATAGACATTTGATCTACGATCTCAATGCCCTCAACCACTTCCCCAAAGACCGTATAATCTCCATCCAGGAATGGCGTTCCGCCGAGTTCTTTGTATAATTGTTTTTGCTCAGGGTTATACTGGAAACCCTTTTGTTGCTCCAGCTGAGTTAAATAATCATCATTGATGGGAACACCCTGAACGATGTAAAACTGAGAACCACTAGATTTTTTTTGAGGGTTGGGGGTACGTGCGGCGGCCAAAGCCCCTTTGATGTGAGGTGCGCCGATCTCCGGGTCCAATTCATAGCCGGGGCTTCCTTGCCCAAGTCTTTGCCCTGGAGGGGAGTTCCGGGATTGGGGATCTCCTCCCTGCACCATAAAGGCCTTTTTTACCCGGTGAAATAACAACCCGTCATAAAACCCTTCATTGGCCAGTTTGATGAAATTATCTCTGTGAACAGGAGTAGAGTTATACAGCATTACTTTAATTATGCCAAAATCAGTTTCAATTTCAGCATATGTATATCCCTTTTTATGCCCGTCCTGGCAAGCGGTTAGCATAAAAACAAAAATCAGAAAAGTAAAAATTCGCTTCATTCTGTGTATAATTTTGATTTTAGGTGGTACGGAGATGATGGAATAAAGTCCGGGGGTGTTTTCATCAACTCAACCATTTATTTAAATAATAATGGGTTTTAAATATCCGTAATGTAGGGACGAAAATACGCAACTATTTTTTCTTTAAGTAATGCTTCCTGGTCCTTAACTCCGGTTTTTTCAATTGGTTTGATCAATTCCCATCTGGGCCAACCATCCTCATCCCTCCCGAGAAATTTGTAATGACCATCTTCGCTTAAAAGTTTACACACCGCGATATGCAACAGGTCCTGCTTTTCTTCCTTTGTGAAATTCTCCTGGATCTTGCCAAGTTCCTGTATGCCGATCAAAAAAAGAACCCCATTGACATCGGGTAATCCTTTTTTATTGAATTTCTTTTTGACCCACCTCCTCAAATGTTGCCACTCGAAATCTTTTTCCCAGACTTCCATAGTTAGTTTTTTTTCAGGACCAGCATATGGGCAATCTGGATGGTATCATCCGAAAAACCCCATGATTTTTGATCCCGTAAATTTTCTTTTTTCAAGACACACAAAGATAACCTGTAAGGAGAAATTTTATAGATTAAGCGTGCATAAATAATGGATCAGTTTTCCTCCGGATTTACGGTTGCTTCCACGTCCCAGTTGGCCCTAAGTTTCTCAAGTGCCTTTTCATAAATGGGCTCTGGCTGCCTTTTGTCGTCATAACTGCCAGTATCCCATGAACCGTTATTGTTCCAATCCGTAATAATCTTAACCTTATAATCTCCCGGAGGCAGAGCATTGACCTCTAATTCAAAGGCTTCTGCATTTACGATTACAAAGGACTCAATTATCCTGCTGTTTTTATCCAGGAGTTCACCAATATAACTGAGACTGTCTTTTAAACCTGTTATGGATATTTTGATGTTACCAAAAGATTTTTTCAGGTCAGGAGTATATTTCAGGTTTACGGTATCCTGGTTTGATAATCCGAACATATCGGTTACTCCGCCCGGTAATATTTCCAAAACATAGGGGATGGAAGGTTTCCAGGAATAATTAATTGTCAATCTTCGGTTATCCAGGGAATCGATGGAGAATTCAGGCTTGATGATTTCCAGTGTTGTATCTGCTGTCAGGGTAATGAAGGAAGTATCAAAATTTTCTAACGGGGCAGAAAAACCCACTTTTATGGGATTTGAAGGATTGGACTTTCCCTGGTTGGTTGTGTTGCCCATTCTTAAATTGAGAGTTCCTGTATTCTGGAATTCGGTTTTTGACCTGGCTTTTATGGAGATGGTATCGTTAAGCAAACTGTCCTTTTGAACCATCAGTCTCCAGGTATTATTGCCGGACTGATTGTACCAAATGAGCAGACTGTCCCTGTCGGTTAGAGTATAGGGAGGTTCTTCGTTTTCAGTGACAAGGTCTTCAAATTGAAGGTCAATATCTCCCGGGGGTACATTAAAGGTTGTGTTCAAAAAACCATATCGGGAGGAATCGATGTTGGAAATGTAAAGGGGTTTCCTTTCCTGAAATAGGAATATGGGGTCTATCGTTTTTGGAGGGATTCGCCTGTTACCCAGGGAGTCGGGAGTTATTCCGGTAGTATCTCCTACCACAATGAATTCTTCGGGAAAACCGATAAATTCTTCCGGGTTGTCAAATTTGTAATTCTGGTCCACTCTCTTTATTCCGAATCCTTTGAAAGTTCCCGCTCTGACATTTTCAATAGTATAATTTCCTGATTCATCCGTCCTGCCAAAGTAAAACGGATTAATCGTCCGGACCACACTGTCTGCCAGATTTTCATACAACATAAAATAGGCATCTTCCACGGGCTCTCCGGTAAGCGCATCTAAAAGCTTTCCCCTGACCACCAGGCTATCGATCACATCACCGGTTGAAAAAACGAAACGGAGATCTTTTACAGGATTTCTTTCAGTGATATCCCGGACAGCCTCCCCGAAATTGATGGTATAAGTGGCATTTTCGCGTAAGCTGGCGGTTTCCGTAAACGAAAATATGATAGATTTCTTTCGGATCCTGACTTCGTAATCATCCCTGTCTATGGGAGGGGATATAACGATCTGGTTGAATACATCGTTAAGCTCTACCCATTCATCAAACTCCAGAATGATCTCATTTGAATTGAAATTGGTTTGCATATTGGGCGTAGAACCCTCAGTGAGCAACTGCGGAGGGGATTCATCTTTAGGACCACCTTTTGGGGCGACAACATTGGCACAAAACCAAAGTCCCGTAGCCATTAAAATCAATAGTAATGACCGTACAATATTTGTCCACCTAAGGCCAGCTTTTTTTTGCATAATCGGCAAAGTTAATCAACTGGGGCGAAAATATCGTTTTTCCGACAGGCTGCCGAAATATTAACAAATAATAACTTTTTAGAAACTAGTTTCGGGGTAGGATAAGGTTCAAATTGTTCAAGTTGTTCAAATTGTTCAAGTTGTTCAAATTGTTCAAGGAGTTCAAATTGTTCAAGGAGTTTAAGTTGTTATGCTTAGACCTTCGGACCATTGGTGCGGAATGTCGCTTTGTTCCATCTGTGTTCGCTGTGCCTTCTCCGGGAGTTTTGTGGTTAAAATAGTTTGTGACATTGTAACTTTTCATTAAGACTAGTTTTGTCCTTCGCTTTGTTCAAATTATCAATAAAAAAAATTAGCTATCTCCCTGGCCTTTTAAAAAAGCGAATCTATTATTTAGATCAGTTTTCTACGTTTATAAAAATAATTTTCTTTGCATTAAATAAGTTAAAACCCTGCCATTAAAAAGTACGTCCAATGTCAGCAGTTTATACAACGGAAAGGTTAGAGTTGCGGGAGTTTTCCCTGAATGATGTCGAAGGTTTTTTTGAAATGAATGCCGATCCGGTAGTCATCCGGTTTACGGGAGATCGGGCCTTTATTGACCAAAAGGAGACTGAGCAGTTTATTCAGGCATACGACCAATACGAAAAATACGGGTATGGCAGGTGGTCCGTTTATTTGAAAGGAACGGAGGATTACCTGGGCTTTTGTGGATTGAAATATTCCCCGGAAAAGCAGGAAACGGACATTGGTTTTCGGTTGATGCGAAAATTCTGGAACAAGGGCTTTGCGACAGAAGCTGCCATTGCTTGTCTGGATGCAGGGTTTCAAAAATATGGCCTGGAGAAAATTGTGGGCAGGGCCATGGTGGATAATCAGGCATCTATTAGAGTCCTGGAAAAACTGGGTATGTCAAAAGCCTTTGAGTATACCGAAGAAGGCAGGCCCTGGGTTCAGTACGAACTAAAAGCAAATGATTACGCATCCATGGTTAAACGCTCTTTGCCGGAATAAACGTTAAACCTGCCCTCTCTCAGAAAACCGATCAAGGTCATTCCGGATTCTTCCGCCAATTCTATGGCCAGACTGGATGGAGCCCCAACCGCAGCTACTACCTGTATGCCTGCAAAAGTGGCTTTCTGGATCAATTCGAAACCTGCCCGTCCGCTGAGTAGTAAGATGTGATTGGAGAGTGGAAACCTGTTGCCACCAACGAGAGCTGCGCCGATCACTTTATCCACTGCATTGTGCCTTCCGATGTCTTCCCTGATCAGTTCAAGGTTTCCGGAACTGTCGAATAAAGCTGCAGCATGTAATCCGCCGGTATGATAAAAAGTGAGTTGTTGATCTTTTGATTTTTGAATTAATGAGTAAATCAACCCGGGAGTTATTTTGATTTCGCTCCTGGTGATCGTAGGAGTATGGTGATCAAAAATGGCTTCAATACTTGTTTTACCACAAAGTCCGCATGCAGAGGAGGTATAAAAATTCCGGTCGAGTTTTTCAGCGTCCAGGAAAACTTCAGGGCTCAGCGTAACTCGTACCACATTTTCAGTAGTGTCAGCTTCTTCATTCGGGCAGTGTTCTATTTGAAGGATATCCTTTTGGTCCTTGATAATTCCCTCTGAAAACAGAAAACCAGAGGCCAGTTCAAAATCATCCCCCGGCGTCCTCATCGTTACGGTCAGCCGCTTCCGCTGCCTGGCATCCATATTGCCATGTATCAACCTTATCTCCATGGGTTCTTCAACAGCAACCATATCTTTTTTCTCCACAACAGACGTTTGGTTGATCCTGATAATGTCAATCTTTTGAATGTGTCCTGAGTCCATAAAATCCGGCAATTGGTTAGTTGTGCCAAAACTACAACAATTCGAAAATGATTTGGGTTAAATTCCGGAGGAGAATGTGTGTGTTACGTGTTGCGAGTTTAATGCTTACAAAATGCAGATTACTACCCCGACACTTTGTGGAATAGTCATTAGGTTTATGAATTAACAATTTTCAATACACTCTTTTCCAAAGCAGTGGGATGTTTTTTGATTAAACCTTTGATGTACCCCGCTGGCGGGGTCGGTTTTAAGTTGGAAAGTGTAAACTTTTTGACTTAAAATCGGGGGTGGATCCTCATCCAGCATGGAATCCACCCCCGGATCACTGCAGGAAAAGTCAACTTTTCCTGGTTGATCCGACCCCGCCAGCGGGGTACATTCCTTCATTAAGAAATACTATTTTTTTGAAAAAATAGCATTTCTTGTCAAAAGACTGCCAACTGGTACTGCCAACTGGTACTGCTAACTGAAGACTGATCACCCAAGATCTTCCTCATAAAACCCAAGGTCAACATCCATCCTCCATTTGGTAAAAAACACGATCTGACCTGTGTGGTAGGAAAAGTGTTCTATTACATGCACAAGGATGCTCGTTCCGGTTTCTTTGTACACTTGCACGTCGTGAAGCCCGAGCAGCATTTCATCTGTTAGGGTAGATAAAACATCATTTAGTAGTTCTTCGATCTT
>QQUB01000385.1 GCA_008501835.1 Bacteroidota bacterium | reverse complement strand
CATCTTGCATGGCAGGAACAGACTGTTGAGGTGGGAGGACTGGCAATTTTGAACTATCACTCAACTGTTGATGCAGACGATCTCCCAAGCGATACCAATAACGACCAATACGGTGGATGGGAAGCTGATGCCCCCTGGAGAGCGGAAGCTGCAGACAGAATAGAACAAATTCGCAAAGCCGACCTGAATATAGTACTCCAGGATTCAGAAGGAACGCCTATTCCGGGTGCATCTGTTGAAGTGGAAATGTTGCAGCATGATTATGCTTTTGGCACGGCGGTGGTTTCCCGTTTATTTGCCGGGAATAACGGACAGAACAATATCTATGAATCCAAATTACTCGACCTGGATGGTGAGGGTCATGGATTTAACTGGGTGGTTTTTGAAAACTCCCATAAATGGCCTGGCTGGGAAAACAACTGGATCGCCAGCAAACCGGAAACCGCCAACGCCACTCAATGGTTAAGGGACCATGATATTGAGATCCGTGGTCATTGTCTGGTTTGGCCTGGATTTAGTAACCTGCCAAATGACATTGAACAAAATCAAAATAATCATCAGTACATTCGGGATCGTTTCAACAATCACATTGAAGCCATTACTTCCTACCCCGGCATCGAAGGGAATATTGCTGAATGGGATGTTTTAAATGAAATAACCACTAACCGCGACCTGGAATATACTTTCCAGGGTCAACCAGGTTACCCGACCGGAAGAGAAGTCTACCGTGAAATCTTCCAAACACTGGAAGAAGTCGATCCTGAGGTTAAAACTTACGTCAATGATTATGTAACCATAAGTCAAGCTAATACCGGTGGAGGCCTCTACGACCTCAAGAAGCAATTCATTCAGGAATTAGTGGACGCCGATGTGCAACTCGACGGCATCGGTTTCCAGGGACACATAGGTGGTTTTCCAACTTCTATTTACAGCGTTTATGACATTCTGGAAGATTTTTATAACACCTTTGGGCTGACGGCCAAGATTACGGAATACGATACTAATGAGGCAATTGACGATGAGTTGGCAGCAACTTATTTACGGGATTTCCTGACCATAGTTTTCAGTCATGAAAGCACGGATGGGTTCATGATGTGGGGTTTTTGGGATGGTGCCCACTGGCACGGAAATGCTCCAATGTTTTATCAGGACTGGACAATCAAACCGGCCGGGCAAACCTTCATTGATATGGTTTATGATGAATGGTGGACCGAAGACGATGGAACGACCAACAGTTCAGGTGAATTTGGAACCCGGGGGTTCAAAGGTAAATACAGGATTTCCGTCGACACAGGCAATGGCATGTTAACCGATACCATTGAATTACTTGGCAATACCGTGATCACCATTACTGGTGATGAAATAGAGATCGTTGGAACTGAAGAGGCCCGGACTGACATTAACTTCAAAATTTACCCGAACCCGGCAATTGATCAACTGAATATTGAAAAATCGATTAACGAAAACGTAATGATCCGTATCGTTGACCTTTCAGGGAAACAGATTTTTTCAGGACGAATGTTAACTCCAAGAATTACTTTGCCTTTGAATTACGCCCCTGGCATCTACGAGGTATTACTCGAATACAGTGGCAAAATCGTTTCTGAAAAATTGATAATAACTGATTAATTCGGATTATACCAAATGTAGAATTTCGGGCACTCCGGCTAAAGAGACTTCTTTACCCGTTTCCATTGACTCATATATCCGGTCGATGATAAACATGTCCCTGGCTCCCATTTCTCCCGGGACCAGGCAAGGGGTATTTTCCATGAGGTTCATTGCATAAGCATCCATCTGGAGTGCCTGTTGATTCACCCGCTGAAAGTCGAACAAACCATCGTTTTCAATGCTGCTTTGCCCACCGTAGGCAAAACAAGGCTTTAAGCCAAATTCTCTTTTAGCAGTTGTTGCCCGAAGGTAATCTATATACGGATCTTCATAGGTCGTATACATGGTTGACTTAACCCCTGATTCAAAACCGAATTCCCAGGCGATGGATCCCTCCACGTCACCATAATAAGCTTTGTCTTTCGTTCTATCCTCTGCCTTCACGGATTTTGGTAATTGGCCCATTGTATAAATGGTCCCCTGCAACGTATAGATACCAACATCCATCAAAGGACCTCCGCCAGCCAGGGTTTTATCCAGCCGCCAGTGTTCTTTATTCCTTAAGGGGAAACCAAAAGCAGCATCTGTTTTGGTGATAGGTCCATAAACCTGTTTTTGTCCGAGACGCATCAGCTCAAGATTGAATGGATCATAATGTAACCTATAGCCTATGGACAGCCTTCTGTTGGCTTTTTTCGCTGCCTCTACCATACTGACGGCATCAGCATAATTATTGGCCATAGGTTTTTCACAAGTTACATGTTTACCGGCTTTCAAGGCACGTATGGTATATTCAGCATGCATGCCATTCGGTAAAACGACATATACAATATCGATATCCTTGTTATCGGCTATCTCATCAAAATTGTCATAATTATAAACGTTACTTTCAGGAATTTGATAACGGTCGATCCAGATGCCTTCTTTTTCGGGAGTGCCTGTAACAATACCTGCCAGATAACAATGTTGAGTTTCCTGCAAGGCCGGAGCCAAAATACTGGTAGAGTAATTCCCTAACCCGACCAAAGCCACTCCTAATTTATCTTTATCAGGTTTGGACGGTATGAAATTACACATGGGCATGGTACTAATAGCAGCAAGTCCCAGGGCAGATTTTTTCAGGAAGGATCTTCTTTTCATGACTGTCATTTTTCTTAATGGAGGTTTAAGTTAATAATTTTCCGTCAGACCTCCGAGGTTTTGGAAACCTCGGAGGTCTGGCTGCCACTCCCCCCCCTTTATAATAAAGCCATGAAAACAGAAAACGTGACACTTTTTTAACCACTTTTTTTGCTAAACCTGATTATCTTTAACCAAAACCATATTCTGCAATGGCGCAAAATCATTACGGCAAACTGGAAAAAATGTATCTGGGGGCCAATGTCAACAAACAGCTGTTTGACACTTCAACCATTAAGATCAGTAATGGTGAATCAGCCCTAAGTCTTGAGGTTTCAGAAAAATATTTTCACGCATTGGGAGCCATTCATGGAGCCGTATATTTCAAATTGCTGGATGACGCCGCTTTTTTCGCTGTGCAATCTTCCGTAAAGGACGTTTTTGTTTTAACGACTTCTTTCAATATTAACATCATTCGCCCCGTTAATGAGGGAAAACTTATAGCTAAAGGAACAGTCCGGTTTCAGTCCAGGAGTTTTTTCATAGCAGAAGCTACACTTTTTGACCAGAAAGGAAAAGAGGTTGCTTTTGGAACCGGGCATTTTGCGAAAAGCAAGATTCCGCTTTCTGACAAGATAGGTTATCAATAAAACCAGTTTTTCAAAAGATGTACAAAGTCTTAAAAATAATATTCATTCTGTTTCTGACAGCGATAGACCTTCTTAGCGTTTTTATTCTTTTTGATGAAATCAGGAGTAACGGCATGAAGGTTTTTGATGACAGATCACTTTTGATTTTGGTAAGCCTTTTGATCCTCAGCATTCCTGCTTTCATTTTTCAATACCGTACCTTGAGGATTCATGAATTCAGATTACAAAACGAAAAAAATATCCTGGATGTACCAATAGATGCCACCGAGGAGGATGAACCATCCATTCGAGGAATCAACCGCTTGCTTTGGTTAGGGAATGCTGCTTTTGGCCTTGAAGTTTTCATCCTTGGTATCCTCGCCGGTATGCTGATTTTGGAAAACCTTCAGCCATTACCCAGGACCAACCCCTACTATTTACGAATACTGCTTGTGTTATCTCTCCTTTTTAT
Organism: Bacteroidota bacterium; assembly: GCA_008501835.1. Classification (GTDB taxonomy): domain Bacteria; phylum Bacteroidota; class Bacteroidia; order Chitinophagales; family Saprospiraceae; genus BCD1. The sequence continues at coordinate 679 of QQUB01000385.1, read as the reverse complement.
TGGAATGGCCATGATGATCGAAACATGGGTGACCTGGATCCGATTGTCCGAAAAGAACAAAACCCGGCGCTAAAAAAGGCCTTACATCAGGATCTGGCTAAAACTGTTTCGGTACTCTGACGGGCTCATATTGGTTTTCGCCCTGAATAATTTATTGAAGTGGGAGAAATTATTAAATCCGCTTTCAAAGGAAATTTCCGTTATGCTTTTCGGTTCTTCAATAAGCATTTTACAGGCATGGATCACTCTGAATTCATTCACGAACTGGGTGAAGGTCTTACCTGATTGCTTTTTGAAATAACGGCAGAAGGCAGGAACAGTCATATTCACCTCCTCAGCAATTTCATCTAATGGGATGGCTCTACCAAAGTTGGAATGAACGAAATCATAGATCTCATTGATCCGATCATTGTCCTGTGGTTTTACCTCGAGGGCAAACTCTCTTGCATTGAGTAGTTCATATTCTTCCGATTCAGACATTTGTTTGAGAATGGACAATAATTCCAGCAATCTGGAAAACTGATCCATTTCAGCCAGTTTTTCCAGGCGATCCCCGATAGTCTTTTTAGTCTCTCCATAAAAAGAGATACCTAGTCTTGAACGTTCAAAGAGCTGCTGAACAGGTTTCATTTCCGGTATATCGAGGAATTTTTCTCCGAGAAAGTCTTCTCGCATTTGC
>QQUB01000141.1 GCA_008501835.1 Bacteroidota bacterium | reverse complement strand
AATAACAATTAATAAATTTTAAGAGCCCAAAATTCCATCAGGAGAATTGAGGTTAGGGGTGGTAAAGCTTTTGAAAAAAATTAAAAAGTCCTTGTTAAGAGGAATTTTTTAGACAATCATTACCTTTGGTATTTTGGATATACTCTGTGAACAAAACCTTTTGTCATGAGTTTATCACCCGGCTGGAATTTTTTAACCTTTCCAGGCAGAGGGTGAATTCATTTAATGCAAAAAACCTATGGAAGAAATTGAACAGCTCAAACAGGCACTTGCTGCTTCTCCGGATAATGATTACCTGAGAATGATGCTCATCAGGAAAATGCAGCACTTTGATCAGTATCACTCAGAATTGGAAGCCCTTCTGCAGCAGGCACTTCAGAAAATGCCCGGAAATGTTGAGCTTAAGCAAATCCTTTTATCCGTTTATTTCAAACAGGGCAAAATATCTGCCTGTATCGTGATCGCTGAAGAGATCAGTGATTTGTCTGCACTCTCACCAGAGGTCAGGGCTATCATTGCCAAATGTTATCTCAAAGAGGAAAACCTTTTCATGGCTAAAACGGTCTATGAAGAAATTCTCAATGACATTCCAGGTTTCGAGGATGAAGAATTAGATGAAGCATTCAGAATAAAAGAATTGATGCAGGATCTGGAAGAGGACCTGGACAGTGGTTTGTTTTTTAAACCGGACATTAAATTTTCCGATGTGGGAGGTATGGATGAGGTCAAAAGAGAGATCGACCTCAAAATTATTAAACCTTTGGAGAATGCTGAACTATTTGCCAGTTATGGCAAAAAAGTAGGAGGGGGGATTCTGCTTTACGGTCCTCCGGGATGTGGAAAAACCTTTATTGCCAAAGCTACAGCTGGAGAAATAAACGCCAATTTTATTAATATCGGATTGGATGACATCCTGGATATGTGGATTGGAAACAGTGAGAAGAATTTGCACAAGTATTTTGAGCTTGCCCGAAGCAAGAAGCCTTCTGTTTTATTTTTTGATGAAATTGATGCCTTGGGGGCAAAACGTTCGGATTTGCGACAATCAGCCGGAAAAAATGTGATCAATCAGTTTTTGGCGGAACTTGATGGGGTGAGTTCGGATAATGAAGGAGTGCTGATCATTGGCGCGACCAACGCTCCCTGGCACCTGGATACTGCTTTCCGTCGCCCGGGCAGATTTGACAGGATCATTTTTGTGCCCCCGCCGGATGAAAAAAGTAAGGAAAGTATTATTAAACTAAAACTTGAAGGCAAACCACACGAAAACATTGACTTCAAAAAGGTCGCCAAAAGAACCAAACACTACAGCGGAGCAGATATCAATGCCATGATTGATATTGCCGTAGAGAAAATTCTGGAAGATGCTTTGAAAACGGGCGTTCCAAAACCCATAACGACCAAAAGCCTTTTAGAGGCTGCAAAAATTCATAAACCCAGTACCGAAGATTGGTTCAGTACCGCAAAAAATTATGCCTTGTTTGCCAATAAATCGGGCATTTATGATGAAATCTTAAAATACCTGAAATAATGAATGCTGCCATTATAGAACGGATCGGCCTGTTGATGAAACAAGGCAGGTATTCCGAAGCCAAAACCATCATTGAAAACTATCTGGCCGAAAACCCGGATGATTTTTTGGGTAAATACTTTTATGCTGTCGTGCTTTTCAATGAAGGTGATCCTGACAAAAGTCGGCCCATTGTTGAAGAACTACTCGCAGAGAATCCTGATGATCCGGATATATTACGGCTTTCCATTGAGCTCGATATCGACGGTGATCGACTTAAGACTGCAGAGTCCAAGGCTGAATTGATCATTGAAATGGATCCAGGGGATGCTCGGGCCTATCTCACTATGGCTAGGATAAAAATGGCTCAACGCAGTTATGATAAATGTCTGGAGGCTGTGAATAAGGCATTGGAACTGGATGCCGAAAATGTTGATGCACTCAATCTCAAGATCATTGTAGATGGGATATTGGGGAATAAAACTACTTCTTCAGATGTCGCGGATGCCTTGAATATGGATGCAGAGAATCCTTCCACCATCGCCAATCATGGATTAGATCTACTCAGACAAGGGAAAGTTAAGGAAGCTTTGGAGCGCATGAAATATGCCCTGAGTCTTGACCCCAACAATATGATAGCCCAAATCGGCATGCAGGAAGCGTTGAAGTCCCGTTTTTGGCTGTATCGTCTTTTTAGAAAATATGGAGAATTTTCAGCCAGATTATCTGCCATTGGTTCCTGGAAATTAATAATTGGAGCCTATATCGTTTACCGGGTTTTGGTTAGTATCGCTCAAAAGAATGAAGAACTTGAGCCATTTCTCATGCCGATCGTATATGCCATTTTTGGAATTTTCCTGCTGACATGGCTGATGGATCCTCTCATGAATGTTTATTTGCTGACGAATAAATATGGGCGGGTGCTTTTGGATAAAAATGAGAAATTGATGGCCAGCCTATCAGGAATTTCTTTTGCCTTTTCATTGTTGTTTTTTGCCCTTTATTTTTCTGCAAATTCCGGCTTCTATCTTTTAATGGGTGTCGTATTTGCCATTATGATTATTCCATTGGGTACTTTCCGGAAACCGACCAACCCCAGGAACAGGCAAATTATGTTGGCTTATACCATAGCTCTGGTGGTGAGTGGAATTTTTGGGGCCATTTTTAGTACTCCTTTATACTATATGTTTTTGGTAGGTTTATTTATTTACCAATGGGTGATCAATGGAATGTTGATCAAAGAGAATGCGCGGGTGTTTGAGTAAAACGGTAAACGATTTACGGCACACGGATTACGGTCTATGGCTTACGATTGATGAATTTTGGCAGTGAAAAAAAAATGGTTACCATAGGATGGTATTTATTTTCTTCAGGTTCGACAGAAAAATTCGTCAAAATGAAATAAAGGCTTTTCCGTCATATCTGCGAAAATCTGCGGAATCTGCGTGAAACTCATCCAGACACATTGGACAAGGAATTTCATTAATATTTATTATTTCATTTTTTCTCTGCGGGATGGAACTCAATAACTTTAAAATTGTTTACAAATAGTCGTAATTTTGCGCAAATTTCAGGATTGTGAAGAAAATGGTATTGTTGGAACCCAGGGATATATTTACAAGTTTAGAGTTTGATAAGGTACTTGAATTGGTAGCTGTTCGCTGTTTGGGGCAGTTGGGAGAGGATGAGGTACGAGGTATTTTGCCAATGACAAATGTGGAGTTGATCGAGAGAAGACTTGATGAGGTGAATGAGTATTGCATCGCTTTAGCAGAAAATGATCATTTCCCTATTCATGCTTATGAGGACATCGCCGAGGACCTCAAAATGTTGAGTGTCGAGAATTTTGTATTACCGATTGAAGGTCTTCAGCGCATACACAAGATCCTTTCCTTTATGCGGGGTGCTTTCCGCTTTTTCAATAAAGGGCGTCAGTCTGCTTATCCGGTCCTTTACGATATCATCAGAAAAATTGATTTTGATCAGGACCTCATCTCTGCTATTGACAAGGTGGTTGATGAAGAAGGTAATATCAAACCCAATGCTTCCCCACAATTATTGCGGATCAAGAAACTTCAAAGTTCCAAGCTCAAGGAACTGGACAGAAAATTCCGCATCATCATTAATGATCTCAAGAAAAAAGGCTGGCTCACCGATAATGTCGAAAGTTTCAGGAACGGCCGTCGGGTATTGAGTGTACCTGCGGAGCATAAAAGAAAAATGCGCGGGATTATTCACGATGAATCCACTACCGGTAAAACAGCGTTTATTGAACCAGAAGGGATCATAGATATCAATAATGATATTTTCGATCTTGAAACGGAAGAAAAGAAGGAGATTTATCGTATCCTACAGGATCTTAGTGCCGTTCTCAGACCTTACGTTGGTCACATGAAGATCTATCTGGATGTACTGGTGCATTATGATACCATTCAGGCCAAAGCAGCCGTGGCTGTCATGATGAAAGCCAATAAACCCAAGATCAAATCCAAGCCCCGTATCGGATTGTTAAAAGCATTTCATCCTTTATTATATCTAAAGAACAAAGAACTTGGGAAGGAGACAATTCCTTTTGATATGACTTTGTTCCCTCCGAACCGAATCCTCGTATTGAGTGGTCCTAACGCAGGAGGAAAGTCTATCACCATGAAAACTGCCGGATTATTGCAGCTGATGATGCAATCAGGGATGCTGGTTTCTGCTGATCCGGAGTCTGAAATGGGGATCTTTCAGCAGATCTTTGCAGATATTGGTGACCAGCAATCTTTAGAAGATGATCTGAGTACCTACAGTTCCCGTTTGGCCAATGCCCGCCTTTTCATTCAGAAAGCAAATAAAAATACGTTGATCCTCATAGATGAGTTTGGTTCGGGAACAGATCCAAAGATAGGTGGAGCTATTGCGGAAGCGGTATTAAGAGAGATTAATTTCCAACGGGTATTTGGTGTCATTACCACTCATTATTCCAATCTGAAAATTTTTGCTTTTAAATCCAAAGGTT
>QQUB01000733.1 GCA_008501835.1 Bacteroidota bacterium | reverse complement strand
GTCCATGTCCCATCAGCATTACATACTATCTCTTCGTTGAAAAAATAACCACAGTCAGGTTCACAGAACAAAGCAACCGTGTCCCTACAAACAATTTCATCCCCGACCATCCATTTTATTTCCAAACGCTGATTCGGAGCTCCCTCGTTTTCAATACAAATCTCTGGTAATTGGAAAGATCCTATAGGAATAAAATTACCCAATGGTGGCGAAACATTAAGATCAATAAACTGAGGACCGTACGCAGAAGTTATCCAACCTGATCCAAAAGGATTATTTATCGTCATTGTTGACCCCGCATCAATCAGACATAACCCTATGCCATCAAAATATGCCGGATCATAATTATTAAACAATGAAATGGTAAAACAACAATCTTCTCCCCGCTCTGCCTCTTCGATCCCTATATCGTCACAAGGGTCGCAATCCGGAATTTCGATACAATACTCGGTTTGTATGGAACAACAAAGGGCCGTATCAACCTCCATTGGATTAAATTCATGGGCAATTAGCTGATAACAGAACAATTGGCCTGCTATATTTGGTCCGGTTAGGACAACCGAAAAACTATCACAAGCCCCTGCGAGAATAGGATTACCGCTGAGATCAAAATCTGGCGGACTGATCACAACCCCCGGTGGAGTAAAAGGAACAATCTGAATGAATCCAACGTCAAAGTCATTATCTACAGGATTGCATACCACGAAATCATATATGACCTGACCATTTTCACAATAAATGGAATCGGATACCATATACAGACAATCAGGTTCTACAGGACATTCAAATTCCAAGGAATCTGAACAAACTATCTCCAGATCAAAATCATACCAGTCAAACGTAATCTCCACCGGAGAATTTATTACATCACTTAAACACACCTCCACAAAATCAGACAAGTTTCCGGTTGGGAAAGGATCAGAAGGAGTGCTGTTGACCAGCCCTAACCAATTATCCCCAATGGTATAAACACTTAATGACGGATCAAGTCCCCCAAGGTTAAAATTCAGGTCTGCATCGCCGGTATGGATCATCAAACCATACAGATCCTCTGCAAAATTATTGGATAAACTTAAACTCCAGCAACAACTATCCAAATCCGTTGAGGCAATCTCCAGCGCTTCACATTCACAATCCACTATTTCCAGAATAAGCACATCTGAAGTATCTGTGCATCCAAATTCGGTAACACCTGTAAGGCTGTATGATCCACTTTGGGTCACAATTAAACATTCACCTGTTTCACCAGCTATTGGCAAACCATTCATATTCCATTGATAAGCTGCAAGTCCTGGAGGACCACAGATCGTATCAGGATTACATACCTCGTAACAACCTACAGGTACAAGGCATAAATCAGGTAAAGGATGAATAATGGCACTTGCAGAACTGCTACAACCTGTTAAAGTATCTGTTCCAATCGCCGTATATGTGCCGGCAGGTATCACGCTGATCGAAGTACCGGACTCTCCAGTGTTCCAGCTGTAAACCACATCGGGTTGGACAGGTGAAATTGTCAGAGTACTGGACATTCCTTCACAGGGATCAGGAGCTACGATAATTCCAAATGAAGGTGAAGTAGCAACAGCTACCGAAACGGGATCCGACACATCAGAGCAGCCATTTGCATCTGTGATACTAACTGCATATCCAGCCAGTAAATTAAAGTCACAAACTGTTATTGTCTGACCAGTCTGGAAAGGTATAGGTGAACTCGTATGATCAAGCCATTGGTAGGTATATCCAAATCCAGGGGTTGCACTTAACGTAACACATCCATTATCACAAATAAATAAATTCCCCGATATCGCAGCATCCGGTTTGGGCAAAACCACTACAGTCACTGGGCCCAGAACGCGACTACAATTATTTACATCAGTCAGGGTTACATCATAATCTCCGGCAGTACTGACGGAGATCGATTGGGTTATGGGACCTGAACTCCATTGGTAAGCGTAACCGGGAGGGGCTGAAAGGGTAACGGATTCCCCTTCACAAATTGTCAATGAAGGTGAATATGCAATCGTATCTTCAGGAATCCCCGGATGAACTACCACTGATAAACTATCACTACCGGTACATCCATCCTGGTTTATTACATTAAGTGTTACATTATAGGTTCCTGGACTTGTATAACTGTGATCCGGATTTTGATCTCCATTGGTGGATCCGTCACCAAAATCCCATAACCAGCTGATGATGCCGGGAGCACTTCCGGTAAAACTCACCGTCTCCCCTACGCAAACCGGGTTTGGAATAGCTGTAAGGACAGGAACAGGAAGTCCCGTTACAACAACCGTTTGACTGATTACCGCTTTACAACCATTGGCATTTCCAACAATCAAGGTAACCGTATATGTTCCAGGGCTGGAATATGTATGCACAGGATGTTGGGAAGTAGAGGTATTGAAGTCTCCAAAATCCCATTGCCATGCATTGGCATCATGGCCGGGCAGATAGGTCGAAAGATCCGTAAATGATACAGCAAGACAATTTTCATTAAAAATAAAATCTGCCGCCAGAGGAATACAAACACTTTGAGTTTCTCCAACGACACAAGTATCTAAGGGGTGAAAAACGGTAGCCCCCAGAGAAGCCATGTAATATCCTGCCTGGGTGTAAGTATGAACTGCATTGGCCAAACTACCTGTATTGGTATTATCAAATGGATCACCAAAATTCCAGTTATTCAAAACTACATTTGGAGATGCAGAAACGGTAAAATCAACTACATTGCATGCAGGAGACTGATTCAGTGCAGTAAAAGAAAGAGAATAAGCCCCAGTGGGAATATTACAGCCATCGCCCCCTCCCGTGCAATCATCCGTTTGAATTACCGTAATGGTATTTGATGTTTCTGTACATCCATTAGCATCTGTTACAACAACCCAGTAATTAAAGGTACCGATGACATTTGTATTAGTATGAACAAAGGTTGCCTGTCCGGGAGGTAAGACCTGCAGAGAGCCATTGCAATACCATTGGAAAGTGTATCCCGCCTGAGTTTGAACTGAAATGGTAACGGTTGAGCTGTTCGGAGGAATTATACACAGTTTTAAAACGTCAGGGGTGGAAATTTGGGCAATTGGCCCCGGCAGTTCGACAGCCTGATAACTGGATATGGTTTGGCACCCATTGGCATCTGTAACTGTCAAAACATACGTGCCCCCGGAAGTAATTACGGTTGTTTGAGAATTACTTCCGGTCGACCATTGGTAACCTCCATAGCCTGGTCCGCCATCAAGCGTAGCACTCTGCCCCGGGCATAAATCTCCAATTTGGGTGATCACCGGAGCCGTTGGACCAGTTAGCTGCACAGGTAAAGTTTCTGAAACGGTATTACCACACAATTCCACAGAAAAAGTAAGATTTGCAGTACCCGGATCATTATTCCATTGGATTTGAACATTCGGTGTACCTTGCCCACTGATAATACTACCTAGTGTTCCAGGAGAGATACTCCAGTTATAGCTGGCATCCGGATGTTGAACCGGTCCCCCTGAGTAACTGCTTACATCATTAATACATGCGTCCGTTCCTGTAATCACCAGAGGACCATTAATGGTTTTAGGGTTGATAGGTAATACAAAAGGATCAGAAGTACAAAACGGTGGATTCAACTGAAATTGTTGAAGAGCCAATCCATATGGCCCTGAATTATTCCAGGTTACCGTGAGTGGATTCCCGGTAAAAGTAGTAATATCTCCGCCGGTTATTGTCCAAATTAATCCTGTTCCGGGCTCATTACTCAACCCAAAATAAGTGTATGTTTCGCCAGGACATATATCTGTTGGTCCGTCAATTCCATCTGGTGCCTGCACCTCAACAACAGTAACAAATATTGAAGCCATATCATTGCAGTATACCGATGGATCGTCAGGGATAGCCGACACTTCAAAAACGCCAGGCCCATTATCCCAGGTCACATTGATATTATTGGTTCCCTGACCTGAAAAAGTCGCCGGAGGACTAATGGTCCAGGTATAATTGCCCGAAGGGAAGGCTGTTGCGAAAATATTGGAAGTCGAATTAACACAAGTCGGGTTGGGGAAAGGGTCAAATATTTGAAATTGAGGTTGAATCAATACCGACAAATTGGCTGTCCCATAACAATCGGGGTCGTCATGTCCCGGTAATCCGCCTAAAAAGTCGCTGTAATAATTCAGGGTAATAAGTCCTACCCCGGCACTTCCCCATTGAATTTCGACGGTATTTGTTCCTTGTCCTGAAACGACAGTTCCTCCACTTACCTGCCAATCATAATACACGCTAATCCATTTTGGTACGGTATAGGTGGCAGTTTCGAATTCGCAAACTTCGGTCAGACCTGAAATATCCACCGTTTGGGGTATTATCGGGACAACTACAGAAGTTGGTTTGTCACAATAAGCATCATCACAATCTGAAACGTCCAGCATAATGGTACCAAAAGGGCCATCCCCCCATTGAACACAAATGGTATCTGTGCCCTGGCCATCAAATGATAAAGGCAGGCCATTTTCATCCAGAACAGTCC
>QQUB01000664.1 GCA_008501835.1 Bacteroidota bacterium | reverse complement strand
TGAGAAAATGCGCCAATCGATTGATATTTTGCGACACAGCCTTTTTTTAAACTGTTTGATTGCTTTAAATTGGGATATGGAAAAAATGATTGCCAAATCACTTTTGATTAATCTTATTGGATTTGCAAAGGAAAGAGGTGTAGAACTTTCCGGTGTATTGTCCAGATTGAAATTCAATTTCTCTGATGAAGTGCAGATGGTGCTTTTTGAGACTTACGCTGAAGTTTTTGATCATGTAATGAAGGGAACGGGAGACGAAAATTTGGGATTGCACCTCGGGCAATCTTACAATTTTGCTGCCTTGGGTATCGTGGGGCAAATTATCCAGGTGAGCAGAACTCTTGAAGGTGGAGTGACAAAAGCGATTGAATTTTTCAACCTGTTCAGCAACGTTTTAAGTGTGAACCTTCATAAACAATCCAACTATTTTTCCCTTGATTTCGAATTAGACCGAGAATGCCTGAATCGTTATCCGGAAGCCTGCAAGCATCTGGTCATATCTTCAATAACCTTTTCTTTTCGGGAAATTCACTACCTGACCCTCAAACAAACTTTTCCCCAGGAGGTGTCTTTGGATTTTGATATTCACAATAAGGAGGAATTCACCAGCGTATTCAAACAACCCGTTAAATTTAAGGCTGGAGCGAATAAAATATCATTCAACAATCGTATCCTTTCAGAAAAAATTCAATTTTCGGATTATGAATTATTGATGGTTCTCGAAGCAGTGGCACGACAGCGAATAGACCAGGCCAAGGGCGATCAAAATTCTTTCATCCAAAATCTAAAATCATTAATTTACAAATTACTTGAACCTGAATTCCCCTCTTTGTCCCTCATCGCCAGAAACCTCAACATGTCGGAAAGAAGCTTACAGCGAAAGCTACGAGCAGAAGGAACAAGTTTCTCCAGGGTGGTTTCAGAGATCAGGAAGGAAATTGCATTGGATTATTTAAAAAAAGATTTGAGTATTAAAGAAATCAGCTACTTATTAGGGTATTCAGAAGCCAGCGTTTTCATCAATGCCTTTAAAAAATGGTACCATGATTCTCCGGCCAATTATCGCCTTACCTTAAGGTAATTGGATAAAAAGAAGAAGCCAGTCCCAAATATTGAGACTGGCCCTTCTTTTTATTCAAACAATTATCATCAATTAACCATTACGATCTAAATATCCACTCAACTTTGACTAATGACTGTCCACTGATGACTGTAGACTGCGGACTGTGGACTGCGGACTGTCAACTGTAGACTAAATCAACACCCTTCTTCCTCTTCTACTTCCTCCACAACCTTCTTAGGCACAACTTTCACTACTTTTTTCTTTACCGGCTTTGGCGGAGGTGGAGCTTCGGTAACTTTCTGTAAATCGTAGATTTCCTTTTCTGCCTCCTTAAGAATACTGGTATAGTCATAAATAGCTGCATCGCCTGTTATCCTGAGGCTATCAGCCATTTGAGCAGCATAACCTCCCTGAAGCACTTTAAAATTGGAGTATCCCAGTTGACGGAGAACCATCCACGGGCCATTAGCGTCCAAATGTTCCTGTCCGTAAAGTACATAGGTAATGGAAGTATCTTCAAATAAATTGAGATTATCTTTTTCCAGCAAGGTGTGATTCGGAATATTCAAGGCGCCTTCCAGGTGGCCGATATTAAAATCATATTTATTGCGTAAGTCGACAAATTTGACCTGAGTATTATCCCCTGCCATGAGTTCCTTTGCTGCTTCAGGGCTTACCAGGTAATCGGCTTTCATAATCTGGCTCAGCATATCCTCACTACTGACCTTATACTTAAATTTAGGTTTACCGATCGTCAATAAGCCAATGACAATAAATGCAGTAAAAGCAGCTACTGCAATTGTCAACCTTCTTATGTTGGATAGTGGTCTGTCTGGCATAACTTTAGTTTTTGTTACTGATTACAAGTTACTGGTTGCTGGTTGCTGGTTGCTGGTTGCAAGCTACCAGAAACCCATATTAACATCCTTCTTCCTCTTCTACTTCTTCAACAACTTTTTTAGGAATTACTTTAACTTTCTTTTTGGCAGCGACCGGTGCAGGCTTTTGTTTTTTCACAAAAACATCCGGTTGTATTTCCACGCTACCTCCTGCAAAATAACGGCGAGCGGCCATTCTGCGATTATAAAGCTCCTGGTCAGTCTGGGAATATTGTTCTAAAGGTTTAACAGGTTTCATGATCATTTCCACCCATTCGGTCAAGCCGCCTTTCATAACGAAAATATTCTGATACTCTACTCTTCTCAACAGTACCCAGGCCTGTTCACTGATTTCATCATTATTGGCATAAAATACCTTTTGTAACTCAACTCTTTTCAGGTACTGATCATTTTCCTCGTTAAGGATGTCCTCGAACGGAATATTTACGGCACCTTCCATGGAAAACTGCTCATATTCCTCCGGACTTCTCAAATCCACCAACAGTAAAGCCGGATCTTGATTAATAATAAGGTCGGCTACATCATCCACCGTCATAAAACGGGTATTATCATCTAATTCCAACAACAATTGATCAGCAGATAATTCTTTGGTATTTGATGCTTCAGGCAAAAAGATCAGTCCTCCTGAAAGTATAATGGCCAGAGCCATGAGAAACAAATACCTTTTCCTAATATGAAATGGTTTACTCATTTTTGATTATTTATTCGATCTTTAAAAGAGAAGTAATTGTTTTTCAAATTACCCCATGCTAAATCATTCTCAAATTTATCGCTAATCCCCACAAAACCGTCCACCGTCTACCGTCTACCGTTTACCGTCAATACTCCACTTTCTTCACCCTACGCATAATAAACGTAGCCACCACAAATACTATTAAAGCTATCATGGTGAATAAAAATGCAAACAATCCACTGGAGATGCCCATAGATTCATGTATTCTCAATCTGCCCATATTAGAGCTGTAATAGAAATCCTCGATGAGCGGGAAGGCTTCTGAAAATATCAGGATTCCGGCAAAGGATCCTATTACAAAAACAATAGCATCAATTTTACCGATAGCGGCCGCACACATACTTGTTCCCGGGCAAAAACCTCCAAGTACAAATCCAAGTCCCATAATCACTCCACCGGTAAGTATAGGCCAGAAATATGTTGGCATTACATACAATCTGCTGATGTCAACCCAGCCCATATAATTAAAATAAAGCAGGCCAACCATTGCGGTTACGGAAGCGGTGAAGAAAACCCGTACAACCGTAAAATCATAACCGTAAAATGAACCTACCAGTTTTCTGGAAGTGGAAAAGCCGGAGGCTTCCAATATCATACCGAAGAAAAATCCCAAAACCACTGCTATTGCATAAGCCCATCCTTCTTCTATAAAACCATTAGGAATTAAAGGTCCCATAATTGATCATTTTTTAATTTATTAATTCATTCATCACATTCAAACTCCGGTTAGATCCAGAGTTTACGGGCGAAATACGCAAACAGATAGGCTGATCCGAAAATGGCAATCATCGCCAAAAATCCGGAAGTAGCCAACACCGCCGACCCACTCAAGGCGGCTCCGCTTGTACAGCCCCGGGCCAACTGGGATCCTATACCGAATAAACTACCTCCAATGAAGGCAAAGATCAATCGGGTACGGGAAGTGATCTTTGGTGAATGCTCAACCCGCCAGGTAAGCCTCCTGGACAAAGCACCTGACAAAAAAGCTCCGGCCAATAGTCCGATCGCTTCAAAAACCAACCAGGTATTGAGCGTATTCCTGTCTTCGCGAATGAATAAATTGTAATACTCGGTTTCATCTGCATGCTGAGGGGAGATCCCCTGTACAGATGCAATTACCGAACTTTTAATAGCTCCTGTAGCTCCCAGACCACGACCTGTAATGTAAAAGGTCATCAATAATAAAATACCAAGAAGTATCCCTCCGAAATACGGATTGAGGAATGGAGCCGGTTTTTTATCGTTATTAATCATGTCTTTCTGATTACAAGTTACTGGTTGCTGGTTGCTGGTTAAACTAGTAACTAGAAACCAGCAACCAGTAACTGATTAATTAATACAAATATCTCGTCAATTGCCCTGCATCGACCATAATGATCCGGAAGATCAAACCTCCTATCAGAATCAAGGCTGCTGGCAATGCCACTGGGATTTTATAGCCTCTGAGTTCCATGATTTCCAGAATTCCGGGAAAAATCAATCCGAGGAATACTACGAAAATCCAGAAGGGCACTGTGTATTCTCCTCCGAGGAACAATTGAGCGGCTTCCTGTTGTACCTGTGGTCCTGCAAGGAACCCCATGAACAAGTGGATAATGAAAAACAACTCTATGACGATGAGTAACAGGTCGATCTTACGGAAGGTATCCTGTTCCTCATGATTTTTGGACATCCACATGATGGCGGCAGCTCCCGTTGACAAACCTGAAGTCAGGAATAATGGCCCGAGGATGGCGTTATTCCAAAGTGGCCTTGCATTAAAGGCTGACAACACAATACCCGTATAGATACCGAGTATTACGGCCAATACAATCATGACCCA
>QQUB01000333.1 GCA_008501835.1 Bacteroidota bacterium | reverse complement strand
TTACAGGAATAGAGTAATAATGCAAAAAGAAAAATCGGTAAATATTTGAAAGACATGTTGGTTAGGTTTGTTTTTTATCAAATCGTTGATTGAATTGTAAATTTAAGGATAAGTTGTGTTTCAGAGTTTCAAATAGTTTCATCAGGGTTTCATTTTGTTGAACCAAAGACATAAAATCCTTGTGTCCACCCGACCTAGCTGTATAGGACTTCACTACGCTCATATTCGTTCTGTTGCTGGTTACTTATTTTAACCGCCAAGACGCTAAGAATGCGCTAAGAACGCAATGAAGTGTCATTAAAGTTGGCGTACAACTCTCTGAATCTGGGTTTAAAGTGTGTAAAAGAATTTTGTTTAGTCCTGGCGAACTTAGCGCGTCCTTTGTGTCTTTGCGGTAAAACAAACTCCATACTCAATCTCAAATCTCTACTGCACACTGGTACTGCACACTGGTACTACTTCACCACAATCTCATCCACAAACACCCATGCCTTTTTCCCATTCCCCGTATGCCACTCCGGACAAGTACCTATGTTTTTGGCTTTGATTTTTACAAAACGAATATGCTTTTCTGTCGTTACTTCAGTGTTATACGTGGCTATTGAATTCTCACGATAATCAACAGCCTGTTCCGGACGGAAGGTGTCAACGGATTCAAATCGCTCATTTTCCCCCGCTACCTGAATTTCAATGGACTCCGGCAGAAAAATCCAATGTTCTGTACCTTCCAAAAAACTGACGGAAATGCTGTCAATTGGCTTTGACTCCGACAATTCAATTACCACCTCCAAATCCTTTCCTTCAAATCCCTGCCATTTTCCGTCACCGAAATTGGTGGAACCTTTTATTCCATCAATCAAGCCATAAACTCCTCCACCGGTGTATTTCAGGCTGTAGGGGTTTAGGTAAACAGGTTTGGCCTGATCAGAGGCAATGTATTCAGCTATGACCATCCTGCTTTGGTCCAATTCATTTTTGGCGAAAGCTGTTATGGTCATGTTATCATTCAGGATGATGGGTGCTGAATAAGTTGTGGAACGCTCATTTGGTGGAGAACTGTCCATTGTGTAAAAGACCTTTGTTTTATCTCCGGAAGAAATAAATATGGAATCGCCTTTTTGCAGAGTACCTGCGGGAGGGAAGAAAACCGGAGCAGGAACAAAATTATTAGTATTGATTTGCTTCAAAATTTCAGTCGGGATTTTGGTGATTTCCCGATCGTAGGTAAGCAGACCATTTGTTTCGCTTTCAACATCGGTGATCTGTGTATAAACGGCTGCGCTCAATCCATTTTGTTCGTATTCCCAAATAGTTGTGTAATAATCTTCATAACGGGCCGTCAGGGCTTCCTCATCATTGATCTCTGCATAACCCCAGTGAAATTCTTCATCCCACAGATGACCAGACAGGGAATAGCTGATCCCTCCAAATTCTCCCAGGACTACCGCCCGGTCACTTTCCGGTTCAGGCATAGCCGGTTCGGGATAATTGTGAATGTCGTAAATGTCTCCAACTTTTCTATCTGTCCAACCACTGGCATTATTCACCAATCGGGTAGGATCGAGGTCCTTGACCATTTGGGTGATCCTGGCTGTTTCATATTGGCCCCAGCCTTCATTAAAAGGCACCCACATGATGATGGAAGGATGATTATAATGGGTTTTGATCATTTGCGTAAGTTCAAATTCAAATTGTTTTGCGGAAGCTTCCGTCCTTTCAATGTCTGGATCATTGGGACCAATTTTTTTGTCGCCATTGGGCATGTCCTGCCAAACGAGAATACCTTTTTTATCACACCAGTAATAAAACAGGTCAGGTTCAACCTTGACATGTTTTCTAAGCATATTGAAGCCCATGTCTTTGATGATCTGGATTTCCTCTTTGATCGCTTCTTCTGAGGGGGGAGTATAGAGTCCATCCGGCCAATATCCCTGGTCGAGTGGGCCGTTCTGGAAATAGGGTTCGTTGTTGAGAAACATTCGGGTGAAACCGTCTTCATCCTCAGCGATGTGAATTTTTCTCATGCCGAAGTAGCTGGATACATCATCGACGTTTATGGTTGTCTCTTTTTCAAATATTGTAAGAATTATTTGATATAGGAAGGGGTGATCGGGGTGCCATAATTTCATTTCAGGTAAATCAAAGGTCAGGTTCTTTGAACAAGATTCTGTCTTTGATATTATTTTTTGCTTCTCATCAAAAATCATTACTTTATATGAAAGGTTATCATAAGCTCCAGCTATATCTGGTTTTATTGTGACGGTCATCTGGTCAATGTCTGTTATTAATTCAAAAGATTTGAAATAGACATCATTTACCGGCTCCAACCAGACTGTTTGCCAAATCCCGGTCACAGCGGTATAAAAAATCCCTCCAGGATCCAGTGTTTGTTTGCCGACAGGCTGAGAACCTTCATTGGTCGGATCGGTGACTGCTACTTTTATTTCGTTTTCTCCTTCTCTTAGATAATCAGTGATGTCAAATGAAAAAGCATCAAACCCGCCTTTGTGATTGCCAACTTCCTGGCCATTGATCCAACAGGTCATGGACCAGTCTACGGCACCAAAATTCAGGAGGATTTTTTGGTAATCCCAGTTTTCCGGAACTATAAACATCCTTTGGTACCAAAGCGTTTCGGTTGGCTTAACTGCTTTTTTAACTCCGGAAAGTGCAGACTCTACCGGGTAAGGAACAAGTATTTTCCCCTGATCAATTGCGTCAGGTTCTTTTGATCCATTTGTAATGGCATAATCCCACAAGCCATTTAGGGAATGCCATTCTAATCGTTGAAGCTGCGGCCGTGGATGAGAACTCCAATCCTTTTCAGGGTTGATATCTTTGGCCCATTTGGTCGTGAGGGAATTTTCTGGGATTTCCCAGGCCTTTTGGGAGTCCTGACTGCAAGAGTTGATAAATAAAAGGAAGGAAAAAACTACGCAAATTACTTTAAAAGGAATATCCGTCATACTGCTTTTGTTTTGATGGGTTTATAAGGAGTCCGGCGTTTATTACACTAGTTTCAAATAGCACAATAATAGCACAACCCTAAAAAGCTAATTTAGTAATAAGCTTTAACAAAAAAGCAGTTCAGATTTTCTTAATTTTCCAGATCCTTTTATCAATTGATTTTCCCAGAGTCACGGCGGCGTTTATTCCGGTGTTTGTAGTTTTTTCTACGCCTGTTGTTATTTCTATGTGTTGTTGGACTTGAAGGACGATTTGATTTTTGTGGGTTGTTTGCAGCATTAGAATCCTGTGTAGAACCATCATCCGGGAAAGGATGGTCATCTATTACAGTTATTTTTTGTTTGATAAGTTTTTGAATATCTCTCAAACAGGTTTTTTCCTCCTGTGCGCAAAAGGATAACGCAATTCCACTGGCTTTAGCTCTACCTGTCCTGCCGATTCTGTGGACATAGGTTTCCGGGACATTGGGCAGGTCATAATTGATGACCAGTGCCAAATCATCCACATCAATACCTCTTGCTGCGATATCAGTAGCCACCAGTACTTTTACCTTTCCTTCTTTGAATGCGCTTAAGGCTCTTTGTCTGGCATTTTGTGATTTGTTGCCATGGATCGCTGCAGCTTCGATGCCTGCTTTGATGAGTTTTTTAACGATTTTATCTGATCCGTATTTGGTCCGGGAGAAAACCAGGGTGGAATCCGCTTCTTTTGTTTTCAACAGGTGGATCAATAACTTGAGCTTGTCTTGCTTGGCAACATAATAAAGAGCCTGTTCTACTCTTTCGGCAGTTGCCTGTTGAGGTTTAACCGTCACCTTTTGTGGGTTTCCAAGAATCTTTTTGGAAAGGGCCACAATATCCGGGGGCATGGTTGCTGAAAAGAAGAGGGATTGCCTTTTAGTGGGCAGGAGGGCTATTATTTTGCGAATATCATGAATGAATCCCATGTCCAGCATATGATCTGCTTCATCAAGAACAGAGTATTTGATATGGTCCAGGGTAATGATTTTCTGACTGATTAAATCCAGTAAACGACCCGGGGTAGCCACAAGAATATCGACACCCTGTTTGAGTTGATTAACTTGTTTACCTTGTTTAACGCCTCCAAAAATCACTGTGTTTCGAAGTCCGGTAAACTTCCCATAGGCTGAAAAGCTTTCAGAAATTTGAATGGCCAGTTCTCTCGTAGGAGTTACAATCAGTGCCCGGATTTTTCTAGGGCCACGGTGATTCGGTCTATTATGAAGGTAAATGTTTTGAAGGATGGGAACAGCGAAAGCAGCTGTTTTTCCTGTCCCTGTTTGTGCGCAGCCTAATAAATCTCTTCCTTGAAGCAAGGTTGGAATGGCTTGTTTCTGAATTTGTGTCGGGTGTGTGTAACCTTGGCTTTTCAGGGCTTTTAATATGGGATCAATGATCCCTAATTCTTTGAATGTCATCTATTTATTATAAGTAAAAGAAGGCAAAGGTAGTCTTTTTATCGGGATTAGTACCTTTTTGTCCTTTTTCCTCATTTTTAATATGTCAAAGTAATCAGGTTCGTTTCGAATAAA
>QQUB01000149.1 GCA_008501835.1 Bacteroidota bacterium | reverse complement strand
CTCCCGGCTTCGCCTGGCCATCCAGAATGCCAAGGCCGCCAATATGCCCAAAACGAATATTGAAAATGCCATTAAAAAGGCAAGTTCCAAAGACGCTGCAGACTTTAAAGAAGTCGTCTATGAAGGATATGCACCACACGGCATTGCAGTATTGGTGGAAACGGCGACGGATAATACCAACAGAACCGTTTCCAGTGTAAGGTTGGTATTTTCCAAATACGGTGGTTCTTTGGGTACTTCCGGATCAGTAGATTATATGTTTACCCGTAAATGTGTATTTAAGATCAGTGGTGAAGGTATGGATCTCGAGGAGCTGGAACTCGACCTGATCGATTACGGCCTGGAAGAAGTTAAAGAACCGGATGAGGAAGGACTCGTTGAATTGTATGCTGCTTTTGAAGATTATGGTAACCTTCAGAAAGGTTTGGAGGAGAAAGGCATTGAAGTAAAAGAGTCAGAGTTGGTCAGAATTCCAGGTCATACAACCACCTTGAGCGATGAACAGGTTGAGGAGGTCATCAAACTGATCGACAAAATGGAAGAAGATGATGATGTACTGAACGTCTTCCATAATATGAATATGGACGATTAAGGAAAATGGAATAACGAATATCCAATATCCAACTCTGAATGTAGAAGTTGGGTGTAAGTGTGAGTTGGAGGAAGGTAGCACTACGAAAACCTTCCTCCAATTTCATATTTAATAGCCCCTTTTTTGAGCTTTTGTCCATAGACGGGTGACGTCTGAAATATTCAAGTTTTATTTTTTTCTTTCCCCAATTTAGGCCCAATAGCTACTCTTAACTTGAAATAGATTAAAACAAATGAAAACTAAACTTTACCTATCATTTCTATTCTCCTTTTTTTTATCAATCGCTGCTATTGGTCAAAGTAAAAGTGTGTGGCAGATGGAGGCAGGGCCAATTTTCAATAGAACTTTCCTTGGATTTTCTGGAAGTATAAAATATCAAGTAGGTTCATTTGATTTTGAAACCAGATATGATAGGACTTTTAAAGGTACTCCTGAATTACTACAGGGGTATTCTTTTGGCCAGAATAAGGATTTCATTGAAATTAGAGAAAATAGATGGAATAGTAAAAACAGTTTTGGTTTTTGGGCAAATTACACCCCCAATTTCAAATATTTTAAACCCATTTTTGGTTTAGGGTATACGTTTGATTTTTTCCCTTCAACAACCTATGATTACTATGATGAACATGGAAATGTCTTATTAAAAATAAACGACGATTCATGGCCGCAATCAGGCCTTCAAAAAGGTTTTTCCTATAAAATCGGGTATGGCTTTAAAAATTATAGGTTTTATTTGATTTTGCACTCTCTAGCTAGATCAATTGATTCTCGGGGATCTCTTACTTTAAATTTATCTTACAACTTTAGGGTATCAAAGAATAAAACGACTGAACCTTCAATTATTAATCCTGACAAAACAAAATACCAAAATCCCATCTTGTTTAGTTTAACGTATGGATTTTCCTTTGAATATCCGCTTAGCAAAGTCTATAACGCCTATGCTTTAAAGCCTTTTATTGAATCTAAAGTAAAAATTGGGGAGCATCTATATACTGGACTTCATTTCACATTTGGTAATAGTAATTATCAACCTAACATTCATGATAAAAGTACTTTACAAATAACCCCAACTGATAGCATTTCATTATTAGTCACTTACACAAAAATTGCTCAGGAAACCTCAAGAGTAATAATTTTCCTTGAAAAAGAGTTAACTCACTCAAACAACTCAAGCATTCTTTTAGGAGGAGGGTTCGGATACTTTTTCTCAAAAGAGACTGACGGTTTCTTAATGAATTTTTCTCCTATTCACTATCAAAGTACCTCATCCCCAATTTATTACCAACACCCAAAAATAAAAGTCTTTAAAAACCGAGGGTTTGTAGGACTCAATCTTAGAGGAGGGTTCAGAACCGGTCCTTTCTCCAATAAAATAATTTTGAACATTCCTTTTGGAAAATTACCTTCAACTTTTGAATTTCATTCGGCAATCAATATTAATCTAAGAGAATGAATATAATAAAATGCTAAAAAATTCTTAGAGGATTTACACAAAAAACTCCTCAATCCCTTCTAGCCCTGACGGCGTAGCAAAAAGCGCCAGCTGCTGCCCCAAATCGCCAAGATACTGCTCAATCACTTCTTGCTTTGACAGGTGGTCATAGTTCAAAAAAGCCTCCTGGATCCAAAACCTTGAAAAGAGGGTTATATACGAAACGAAAAACTCTATCCCTTTTTCATTCAGCTTCAACTCACCTGCCTCGTTCAGGCTTTTAAAAATCTCCCGTTGTCTTTGTTTTCGCTTATCTTCAATGGCGTGATAGTCAAAATGCTGTTGGTAAATATGCTTGATCTCCAAAGGCGAAATAGCAACCCCTCTGAAATCGTATTGGTTTCCGAAAATTCCGGCCATCAGTTCCAAATAACTGTAAACCGTTGGCGGAGCAGCAAAAAAGGCTTCAAACTGCTTGTTATTCCTTGCCAGCAGCAACATCAGAATCTGAGCAACTATGTTTTCTTTTTTAGGAAAATGATAAGAAAGGTTTCCTACGCTTATTGACATCGCCCGGGCTATTTCCCTCACCCCTACATTATGAATGCCTGATTCATTGAACATTTTGAGCGCAGTAAGTACTATGGCTTCTTTCCTTTTCATGCAGCAAATATAGAAAATTTTAAAAAATTAGCACAATGTACTATTTTGTTTTATGGATACTAAAACTCAAAGGGTAATTTCCTATAGCTCGGTGAACATATGACGTACCTACGGCACTAAAAGTATCCTTGCAGCCTGAGTTACCCATAGGAGCGTCCCGAAGGGACTTAAACGGTCTCATAGAGACCAAATATCAGCAACAAGGTAGAGTGCCTTGACAAAAAAACACAAAGGCTGAAGCCCCATGGTCTCATAAAGACCAAATATCAGCAACAAGGTAGGCTGCCTTGACAAAAAAAAGAAAGGCTGAAGCCCCATGGTCCCATAAAGACCAAATATCAGTAACAAAGTAGGGTGCCTTGACAAAAAAACACAAAGGCTGAAGCCCCATGGTCTCATAAAGACCAAATATCAGCAACAAGGTAGGCTGCCTTGACAAAAAAACACAAAGGCTGATGCCCCATGGTCTTATAGAGACCAAATATCAGCAACAAGGTAGGGTGCCTTGACAAAAAACTGAAAGGCTGAAGCCCCATGGTCTCATAGAGACCAAATACCGGTAACAAGGTACGAAGTGCCTTGCCGAAAGCGAAAACCCAACGAGTGCCATAGGTACTAAATATGAAACTATCCCAGATGGAAACATGTAAAGGAGGAGCAATTCCATTATCTATAAATTCCTTTTATCCTCATAAAAAAGAGCCTTCCCCGAAGGATATCCCTTCCAAGAAGACTCCAGTTTCAAATTTGTAACATCAGAGATTTCCCGCGTTTCCGGGACTTAAAATTTATATCGAACTCCCGCATTTATAGTTAAGAGCCAATAATTTTGTTCAAGGTTGTATGTGTCTTGGGTAAAACTGTTTGCAAAGTAAATAATACGTGGTGTGACCCCTACGCTCCATTGATCACTAACACTTCGATTCACCCCCAAACCAAAGGTATAAGCCAGTCCAACCCGGTTTTTGAAAATATCACCTTCTTCGGTTCCAAGTTGAATAAATTCCGGATTTTCGCCCATAATGGTACCTTCCGACTGAAGGGACAAATTGAATAAAATTCCAGCACCAGTTGATAAATCCCAATTTCCCAATTCCAAATCGTATCCAACTTCAATTGGAATGCTCAACAATTTCAGATGGTTGTGAATCCTTTTTTCAACCGTTCTGGTCAGCATGGTCAAACTTGTATCAGAATAGGTCAATCGTTTATTTTGATTATAATAACTGAAGCGTTCCGTCAAATGGATATAATCTAAACCTGAAGCGACCCATAATCCAGTCTTATGCTTTACTTTTAATTTTAGCCCGCCTCCCAGAGATTCCAAAGTTTCTTCACTTTCATTCCTGATCATAAAAAGCCCCAAATCATCTTCGGTCCGAGGTTGTAAATCCCTGGAAATCAACCCAGCTGAAAAATACCCGGAAAGGTGGTACTCAAAATTTTTCGGGGAAATAATTTCCGGAATTTCAAATTCAGCAGGCACTTGCGGCTCTTTGAAGCTTTCTTTTCTAACATACAGGAGAGCAGGCGGCCTGATCAAACCAAGTCTCGTTAATACTTGAAATTTATTTTCCGGAGCCACATGCTGCTTCAAAATAACAGGACTTCCATCATCATGCTTCATAATTGCCGAAACAGGCTGTGCTTTATTAGAAAATTCATTTCCTGATTTTTCTTCTGTATGACTTAAAGTAACCTCCACTGAAACAGTTGCTAAATCAACCGGTCTTTGTTTTTCCGGCAATGATTTTTTTGTCAATCCGGGACCTCTGTTTACAATTTGAGTTGCGGTTTCAGGTTCCTGGTTAGTATTGATTTCCAATATTTCCTTTACAGCTT
>QQUB01000203.1 GCA_008501835.1 Bacteroidota bacterium | reverse complement strand
AAGCAAGTTTTTCATATTAAATATCCCTGGTTTTATTGCAAAAAATCGAGTCGTTTTATCTGGCAGATCTTTGGGGTGATCAGGCGTCTGGCGGTTTGGGTAATTCGGCCAGGCATTCCACATATCTTTGGTTGTTAAAGGGCGTTTTCGTAGCCACAACTTTAACCATTTCGGAGGCTACACATTGGGCAATGACCAATTTGGCATACTCATCATTATAACCTTCCTTTTTCAAACGTTCCAGCGCCTCACGGGTTTCCGGAGGGTCGTTTTTCTCCAGTTGTTCTTCAACTGTCTGGAGGAAAAGTTCTTTGAAAAAATCAGGTTGCATATTTTCTGGTTGCTGGTTGCTGGTTCTACAGACTAAAGGCTGAGTTTTGGTTATTTATTTTTAAACTTTGAAATTGCTTCTACTGCATAATCTGACAAAATGAGTTTGCCACTCATTTCGGCTCTTTTTTCAAGTAATTCATCCCAGTCTTCTGTTCCTTCCCAAAATGCTTGTTTGAGCAGTTTCATCGCTTCCGGATTACTGTTCGCCAGTTTACCAGCCAATCTGTCGATGTAATCATCCATATAACTCACTTCATCGAACAATTCATCAAACAATCCTTTTCGACGTGCCCATTTGGCCGTTTTCCATTCGGTGGCATTAATGGCCAAAAGCGTCATAGCCGATTTCCCCATTTTACGTTCTACCGCCGGGCCAACCACAAACGGTCCGATCCCTACCGCCAATTCACTCAATTTCACGGATGCGTATTTGGTAGCCATACAATAATCCATTGCAGATGCAAGGCCAACGCCACCTCCTACTGCTTTACCCTGTATTCTTCCGATGATGAATTTCGGACACTTTCGCATCGCATTGATGACATTAGCAAACCCCATGAAGAATTTCTTTCCTGTCTCAAAATCTTTGATAGAAATCAACTCATCGAAACTCGCCCCGGCACAAAAAGTACGCTCTCCGGCACTTTTAATAACAATTACTTTGATGTCAGGGTTGTCTCCTGCTTCAGTAATGGCATCTGCAAATTTTTTGAGTAATCGACCGGGCAAAGAATTATGCGCCGGATGTTCAAAGGTGATGGTAGCCACACCCCTTGCATCAATTTTGGTATCAATTGATCCTAATTCGGTTTTATTCATTCTGTCAGGAAATTTTTTATCACTTTAACCAATTCCTGTTTTACAAAAAAGAACAAAAATCAGTTAAATGTGTTTACGAGCAAAGATAATTCTAAATTTCCAAATTTCCCCTTCCTGCAACTGAAAAAGGAAATTCAAGTGATCAATTTGTCGGGAGTTTTCGTTTATGGATTTAGTCAGAAAGGTGTACTTTTGGGAAAATTTTGGAGATACATGTACATTTTACTGATCAGTATTGTGATAGGCTTGTTTGTAGCCATGCTTTTTCTGAATGTCTATTTCAGGATAAAGGTTTTGAAATCCTACAAAAAATTAGTGCAAAATAAAGTGGAGTTCGGCGCCAAACACGTTTTCAATAATAAACGTATGGAGGAAGAGATCTTTCCAAAATATCCGGATATGAAGGATGAAATTGCCACCTTTTCCAGCCATATCAAATATTCCATCCGGATGGCCACCGTGCTAATGGCCCTGATTACCGCTTTCGGAGCAATCCTGATGTATTATCGCTAATCCGAAAACCGCATACAACAAATGTCTTTAGCCGAAACTCTTCAGGCCCAAATCCCCAACCTTGACAAATCGGGGCTGGATTTTTTTCTCAGCAAATGGACGAAAAAGGTTAAAGTCAAAAGAAATGAATTCCTCGTAAAAAAAGGCATGATTCACCCTTATCTCTATTTTGTCAAAAAAGGAGCCATGCACATTTTTTACCCTGCTGAAGAAAAGGATCTTACCATCAGGTTTGGGTACCAGAATAATTTTATTGGCGTTTTCCCTACCTTTTTAAACAACCAGCCTACCCACTTCACCATCCAGGCCATAAAGGCTTCAGAACTTATCGGGATTCACAGGGATGATTATTATCAGGCTATTGCAGAAAACGACACCTTAAAACAATACTGGCAGAATGCCCTGGAACATCTGGTCATTAGTCAGTTAGAAAGGGAAATTGACTTACTCACCTCCTCCCCTGCGGAAAGATATCATAGAGTGTTGGAAAGAAGCCCTCAATTATTCCAGGAAATCCCACTTAAACTCATTGCTTCTTACCTTAGGATGACGCCAGAGACGCTGAGTCGCCTCAGAAAATCTTGATTTCGATCAATTGTTTTAAAGGTAATTCACCACATCTTTGCAGTGAAGTTATTTTAAAACACTTCTATAACAAAAAAGAACACCATGACTTTTTCTTCAAATGATCTGCTGGCTGACCTTAAAAACAAAACGGAAGAACTGATTGAAATAGCTGAAAAAAACTTCAGCCGATTATCACCAGAAGTATTAAACAAGCGTCCTGCCCCTGAAAAATGGAGTATTGCTGAATGCCTGGAACATCTCAACCGCTACGCAGAATATTACCATGATATGATTGACAGAAAAATGAAGGCTTCCAGTCACATGGCCAAACCAAAGTTCAGAAGCGGCATTTTCGGCAACTATTTTTCGAATATAATGGAGGTAAAAAATGGCAAAATGAAGAAAATGCACAGCCCAAAGGATAAAAACCCCATCCACAGTGAGATTCCTGAAGGCATTGTCGACCGTTTTCTGGAACAGCAAAGAAAAATGATAACATTAATTGACAGGGCCAAATCAAAAAATCTGGCCAAGGTAAGAATCCCGATAACCATTGCTCCATGGTTAAAATTGAAACTCGGAGATACCTTTCGCTTCAGCGTAAATCACAATGAACGTCACGTACTGCAAGCGTTCAATGCCCTTAAAAACTAAAAAATACTTTATGCAGATTCAACTTGTTCTGTATCGACAAAGTTCTTTCCATCCCACATGCCAAGCCATTGACAATCTTTGCCTTGCTTGAGGTAGCCTTTGTAGGCATACACAGCTTCATCTTTGGTTTCCCGGGTAATGGTGATAGTATTTTGATATCCCATTTTGATATTAAAAAAGTAATGTCCTTGTGTTTTTTTAAAATCTTTTGTTTTTCTCATATTTCAGATTTCTGTTAAAAATATATGCTTCATTTGATTTTGGAACAAACCACATTTCATCTGGCTACAGTAAAGAAAAGGAATCGAAAACCAATCCCGACGGCAGCTAAATGCATTTTTTGAATAAACGGGTTTGAAGGCACTTAGGGGAGGAAAGTAATTTTTCCAAACATAGTGTAAACAAAAAAAGCAGAATTTTGTTCAAATGCACCGCAAACACCACCAGGTTCAAGAATTCACTACCATTTTGGTTCTGCGCCTTTTCCACCATTTCACCAGCTCAAACCAGGTGGTAAAAACAAATCCGGATGCTATACAAATCAATAATTGCCCAGCATTCAAAGACTCCATTTCAAAGAAATCTGTCAGCGGTTTTATATACAATAATGCTGCCGAAATGATTATGGTTACCCCGATAATCAGCAATACCAGATTATTACGATACCTGAGTGTGGTTAAAATAGAGTAATAAAAGGACCTGTTAACAAGCGTAAGGAATATGTTGGCGGAGATCATGGTCGAAAAAACCATCGCTCTGGTTTGCAACTCATCCGCTCCGTTTTGAACGGCATACTGGTATGCAAATAATGTTCCCATGGTGATCATCACCCCCTGAATGATACTGGTGGTCAATTCTCTCCAATTGAAAAAAGTGGTCGTAAATTGTCTTGGCCTGTTGATCATGGTATTGGCCTCCATAGGCTCATTTTCATAAATGATGGAGCAGGTTGGTCCCATGATCAACTCAAACAAAATGACATGGACAGGAGTGAAAATATTCGGATAGATCCATCCAAGCGCCAGGGGGATAAAAACCATGAGAATAATGGGGATGTGGATGGAAATGATGTAACGAATAGCTTTTTTCAGATTACTGTAAATCCGTCTCCCCATTGCGATAGCATCCACCATTTTTGACAGGTCATCTTCCACCAAAATCAACGAAGCTGCCTGTTTCGCGATTTCAGTTCCTTTTTGTCCCATGGCAATGCCAATATGGGCCGCTTTCAGGGCAGGACCATCATTGACACCGTCTCCTGTCATGGCCACAATTTCGTTTCTTTTTTTCAGTGCATCAACGATCCTGACTTTGGCTTCAGGAAACATTCTGGAAAACAGACTCTTTTCTTCAACCAGCCCTACAAGTTCTTCATCACTCTTTTGCATGATGGCTTTTCCCTCCAGGGAAGAATCCCCATCAGCAAAACCAACCTGTCTCGCAATGGCCAGGGTCGTTTTGGTATTATCGCCGGTAACGATTTTCACTTTGATCCCTGCTTCGTTAAATTGCCTGAAAACAGTTTCAATATTTTCCTTGGGAGGATCATAGAATGCCACCAGCCCTTTAAAATCGAAAATGAAATCCTGCTGTTTTTGCGGATAATCTTTCCCTTCAAAAATCGCCTCCCCGACTCCAAGCACTCGGTAGCCCTCTTCC
>QQUB01000532.1 GCA_008501835.1 Bacteroidota bacterium | reverse complement strand
TGTATACGACTTGCCCAATCATTTGGATGAAAAATTCGACATCGTTTTTACTTCCTACGGAACCATTGGCTGGCTGCCCGATTTGGATAAATGGGCATCCGTTATTGATAACCACCTGAAACCCGGAGGACAATTCATTTTTGCAGAATTCCACCCCGTGGTATGGATGTTCGATGATGATTTCACCAAAATTCAATATAAGTACGACAAATCCGATGCCATTGTGGAAACGGAGATAGGTACTTATACCGACGGAGGAGAAACATTATCTACAGAATGTGTTTCCTGGAACCATAGCCTCTCAGAAGTTATGACCAGCCTGATCAAGCAAGGCATTGAGATCGTACAATTTGAAGAATTTGATTATTCGCCTTACGCTTGTTTCAGTCACGTAGAGCAGGTTGGAGAAGGGAAATTCCGCATCAAACATTTGGGAGATAAGATACCTATGGTGTATTCTTTGGTGGGAGTAATGAAATGATAACTAAAATATGAAAGAGATGAAATTCAGGGCATAACTTCAGGTTATGCCCTGAATTATTTCTGCATTCCTACAGCCGCTTCCCTACAGAAAATCCCAGCAGCAATATCGCCCCCTCTCCGGTGGGCACTCCATCGGTTTTAACATTTATTTCATAACCAAATCCGAGGGCGGGCGTAAACACCCAGTTATTGCCAAACTCTAAAAGGTAACCTAATTCAGCGGTAGGCTGGACCACCACAATTTTGGTAGTCCCGGTAATGCCCCCCAGGGAAGAATTATCAACCCAATCAACGGTATTGAACCAAATGTCATTTCTGAGGCCAAGAGATAATCCTTTAAAATCACTCTTGAAATATCTTTTGTATCCTACTGTAAATCCGAAACCATTCCCCCTTTCTTCATCCTGTACTCCGAGATCCCTGTGGTCAAACAGATTGGCTGCAAGGCGCAGGTGTGCGGCATTTTTATCACCGAATCCTTTTTCTATTCTTAATCCGGGAATTAGTCCGGTCGGATAAGCCTGAAATTCAAAGGTTATATCAAGAGGCTGGGCATTAACCCCAGTAACTGAATAGAACATTGTGGTCAGGACAAGACAGAAAATGATAGATCTGAAATGCATTATGATGTAAAGGTTTTATTGGTAAAGAGAACAATTTTTTTGATTCCCCAAAGCTTCAACGTTTGGATAGGAATTCAGATCTCTTTTGGGCTGCTAAGATTTATTGCTCGGGGGGAGGGGAGCAATTATGTATCCTGGCGTTTCTTTTCAATATAGGCTGCTTTGAGAATTTCTTTTCTTCTTTTTACAGAAGGTTTGGTGTATTGTTTTCTGTCAGAAAGTTGCTTTCTGATTTTGGTGTCTCTGTGTTTACGCTTATATCTTTTGAGCATACGATCAATGGTTTCACCTTCCTTCCTTTCAATTTTTAGCATAGATAATATTTTATTAAATAATGTTATTAATTACAATTAATGGTAATGTATTGTTCTGCATTTAATAATCCCTTTCCTGGTCAAGTTTTCCCGCGTCTTACAAAGTCAAACAAAGTTTTAAATTCGTTTGAATTTATTTCCAATAGTAACAATGAAATGTCATCCTTAATAAAGATCAGGGAATATGGTTCCTGTAAATTTATAATCAGGGTGTCAAAGCCGTTGTATCAGGAAGTTCGGCGGAAAAGGAAAAAATAACCAGCGGAATCAGTTGTAAACAGGTTTTGAAAAACCTTTAGGTAATTGCCTTTTTTTGGACCATTTCCTTTAATAAAACGTTTCTGATGCAGAACGGTTGCGAAGATAGCGAAAAAATAAGGCGAATGCAAACTACTTCCTGTTTTCCTGAACTTCTCTATCACAAACCAACTTAGTAAAATGACGTATTTATCAACTTTCGTTAAGTAGTAAAAAATATTGATTTTAAGGGTTAAATAGACTATATTATCTGGTTACACCTCTGTAAAATCCCGCACCTGTTTGATAACATTTTCATTTCCTGCCTGATTTTATTGATTCACTTGACATTGATTGATTTTAATGACTTTTGAAACGATAATATCCAATCATGGAATTCTACTCCAAACCAGTACCTTTAAAAAAATCCCTTCCCATTCGAGGCCCCTGATGTCGTAGTCCCTCAATTATATTATTCCTACCATAAACCTTAAAAAAAATCCATATGCAAAAGTTAAAAGCTCATTTCAAATTGAAGCTTGGCATAGGCTTAATAGCCTTTCTATGTTTTTTTACAGCCTCAGCTCAAATCGGATCCTTTGGAGTCAAATTCGGACTAAACACCAGCAATTTTGCAGGAGAAGTCCTTGTCAGTGAATCCAATGATGATACGTACCGCTGGACGGACAGGAACAATTTTGGCATCCTGGTCACCTACAGTAAATTCGATAATCTCGCCCTGACTGCAGAGTTCAACTATGTAAACAAAGGGTCTATGTTCCAAAGTATTACACAACGAAATGTATTAGAAAGAAACATCAGACTTAGCTACCTGGAAGTACCTATCATGGCCAAAAGGTTTTTCCTTACCGGTGAAAAGGTCAAACCAAATGTATTCACAGGGCCATCCATCAATTTTTTATTTGTGGCCCTGGAGGACATCAATGAAAAAAGCCTGGCCGGATTAGAGATCCGGAATATTGACAGCTATGATATATCAAACCTGTACAACCCAATAGAACTCAGCTGGGTAGTTGGTTTTGGAATACACTATCCCATCACCAAAGCTTATTGGGCCAACCTGGACTTCCGGTTCAGTGGCGGCATCACCGACATAACAGACAACGACAATGATGCTATCGGAGCAGAAAAAGTATGGACCAGACAAAACACGTTTACAGTAAACCTTGCCATAACCATTCCTTATTGAACCAAAAAAGAAACCTATCATGAAAAATAAACTAGTAATTATCATTTGCGCAATAACGGTTGTGCTGATCGGATGGAATTGTTCGTTTGATGAGATTCCAATTCCTGAGCCGGAACCTGATCCAAACCTTGTAATCCCCCCTATTCCTGTGCCCGATGGTCCTTATCCCATCGACCTGGTTCGGTCAGAATATATCACTATTGACCTTAGTAATTCCCTGGACAGCGTTTTGGTCAGGTTTATCAATGCTTCCGGCGATCAGGGAGATATTCTTGACAGTATCAGACTATATGAGAATAATTATCCAATCAAAATGAGGCACCAAAGATACTGGTTGAATCTTGGTAGCCGACTGGTAGGTCCGGGAACTTCCTATTCATTCACCTATACCTGGACGGAAGGAACTACGGTCACCGAAAGTGAATCGTTTACACATACAGCAGGTATTGAATTTAAATCGAGCTTCAGCTTTTTTGGAGCAGAATCGTCTCTTACGTTGAGTTATGAATTCTCTTCTACCTTTGAATCAACAAAAACCGTCAGCCAGGAGAAAAGTGGTTCTGAAACCCAAACTGTCGAGGCAAAAGAAGGGGTAAACCGGGTCTATACCGTTTGGCAATTAATGGATGTTTATGACTTTGTGGATTCTACCGGAGCCCCTGTCACAAAGCAGATCCTAGAAGAACAAGTCAAACTGGCCCGCCCTGATATTGAGGTCATTAAGGAGGTTCAGGAATTACCATTCCTGACCAATGGCACCCCAAGCATCGCCCAGAGTACTTTTGATTTTCCGATTTGACTACCTGAAATATTAATTTTTTCACTTAAAGCTCCACCAACATATCAGGTAGGTGGAGCTTTACTGAGGCCTCACCACTACCCCAAATGTCATATACTTACCATATCAGGCGATTCTCAAAAACCCAAATAGGGGAATCCTAACCCGACCGGGTCTTTATCATAAAAATAAGGTATAATTGTAACGGTTTTTAAACCACCTTTTAGACAACCAGCTTTAAACCACCATTTTATACTAGTATGAACAGATCACTCATCATCATTTTTTTGTTCACCCCATTTATGCTTACTGCCCAAACTTTTTCCTTCGACCCCGGTGGAGAGATCGTGGATCAAGTCAATTTTGATGAATACAGCGTACATCAGATCGACATCCTGAATGAAACGTCTGACACCCTTCAACTTTCCTGGAAGCTGGTGGAAAAAACTTTTCCGGAAGGATGGGAAGTAACCCTTTGCGACAATGTTGCCTGTTACGGCAGTCTGCCCAACTCCAACGACTTCTACCCCATTTTTGACGACAACTATGGCTTCATAAAACTTACCGTCAACCCCTTTCAGGTGGCCGGTACCATGGAATTCGTTTTTCTCATCTTTCCAACAGGAAATCAAAACGACTATGAAGAAATGCGGTTTTCGCTAACAGCCGGAGGAACAACCTCCACTACTGCACCTGGTTCCGAATCCATAAATTTATGGCCCAATCCGGCTTCAGAAGTCCTGTACATTAAAAATAACGATAATTCCACTTTTCGGGTAAACCTCACCAATGTCACCGGTCAAACCCTGCAATCATTCCATATTCAACCTCAAAGGCAAAAAGAGATTCCTGTTGAGCACCTCGGGAATGGCATGTATTTTTTAAAATATTTTGCCGACGAAAAATTCCTGG
>QQUB01000604.1 GCA_008501835.1 Bacteroidota bacterium | reverse complement strand
GGGCCTTCCATACCCAGTAACACGGCCCGCTCCGGAATTAGGTATCCCATCACCCATGCTTTGTCCCTGGACACCGGATCACGCCCGACACCTGAAGCGAGAAATCGAACAGGAACTTACCTGATGATGACGTACATTGCCGGACAAACGATAAGTTCTGCACTTTGGTTAACCGGTATGGCCGGTAATCCTGTAGGTGTTGGAATTGCCGCTCAGTTTGGTGTCAATATCAATTTTGGGAATTGGCTTCTGGTAGCTTCGGTTCCCTGTTTAATTGCATTAATAGCCATTCCTTACGTATTGTACAAACTGTTTCCACCCGAAAACAAATACACCCCGGAAGCCCCCGAAATAGCCCGAAAGGGACTGCAGGAAATGGGGCCCATGAGTACGCAGGAATGGATCATGGGCGGTACATTTCTGGGCATGATATTGCTTTGGGCGTTTTCCCCGGTATTGAATATCAACCTGGCCATTGTGGCCTTCCTGGGCTTAACGATCCTTATCCTGGCCAATGTCTACACCATAGAAGACATCCGGCAAGGTGGCGGAGATGCCCTCGAAACCTATATTTGGTTCGCTATTTTATACATGATGAGTACGGCCCTGAATGAAATGGGGTTTATGAAGATCCTGGGCGAACAGCTGGCAACCTATATCGGTGACTTTAGTTGGGTTACAGTTTACGTCCTGCTGATTGTCCTGTATATTGTTATTCACTATTTGTTCGTGAGTCAGACAGCCCATTTGCTTGCCCTATATGCCGTATTTTTACAAGTGGCTGTCAATGCCGGAGTACCCGCTGCGCTGATGGCTTTTATGCTCTCATTCTCCACCAATTTATTCGCAGCCATTTCACCGCAGGCTTCCAGTTCAAATGTGTTATTTGCCGGAAGCGGCTTTTTACCTTCAAGAGATATCTATCGGCAAGGGGCCGTCGTTACGGCCTTGAACATGATAATTTTTCTGCTGGCAACGCCATGGGTGATGTGGTCTTCTTCGTTATAATAGAGATAAGTAATTTTTCAAAACCAATTTTCAGCACCGTATATCCAATTGAAGTCTTGGAAATCAGAAAATCTGGAACGCTCAATTAACAAGGTTTTAGGCGAGAATGCCTACTGATCGGATGATAATATCATTAATCGAAATGACCTATGTTACAACATGTTTCATGGGGCCGATTATCTTGATAAGGTAAACCTAAAAATTATTGTTATGAATTGTTCATTAAGGATTTTTACACTTTTACTTTCGCTTTTATTACTTGCAGGTTATTCGCACGCACAAGGAATTTGGACAGGCCAAACATCAGGAACCAACAAAACATTATATGCTCTGGATTTCGCAAATGACAATGATGGTTGGGCTGTAGGATTTAGTGGAACAGTCATTGGCACACAAGATGGAGGAAATACTTGGAACTCCCTCCCATCCGGAACGGGAAAGTGGTTACTGGGGGTACATTTTCCTGATTCGTTACATGGTTATGCTGTAGGGGTAAATGCTATTATTTATACAAATAATGGAGGTACCTCCTGGATTACTTTGGATACGATTTCCGGAAACTGGTATTACACTCCTTATTTTCTTGACGCAAACACTGGTTGGATTTGCGGTAAAAACGGCCTGGTTTTAGGAACAACCAATGCCGGTATTAGCTGGAACAGTTACAATACCGGAGGCGATGAAGAATTATTGAGCACCTACTTCCTGGATCAAATGACTGGTTGGGTTTGCGGAGGTCTTGGAGTAATATTCAAAACGACCGATGGAGGCGTCACATGGACTCCTCAAAACTCAGGTACATCTGTAGCATTAGAAAGCATTGTTTTTACCGATGCCAACAATGGATGGATCGCTGGAGATTCCAGTATCATCTTACACACGACCGATGGAGGCGCTACCTGGAACATTCAAAATATCGATGCCCCGGGAGATCGTCTTGAGATAATCGACTTCCCGGATGTGAATCACGGCCTCGCGGTTGGAGGTAATGGAACTGTATTATTTACGAACGATGGTGGCGCAACGTGGTCGCAACAGAACTCGGGAACGAACGAATTTTTATTTGGAGTTAGCTTTATAAATGCCGGAAAAGCATGGGCCTGTGGTACAAACGGAACAATGCTTCAATACGATGATCCTACATCGGACATTTTCCAGACGAGCAATGATCCTGGTATTCAACTTAAGCCAAATCCAGGCTCAGAGCAAATCATTGTCCAGACCACGAGTAATGAAATGGAGAAGATGACTATCTCTATTTACAACATCAATGGAGAATTGACTCATACTCAAACCATATTCAAGACAGAAACAATCATCAGAACAGATGATTTACCAAACGGAATATACTTCGTGGAAGTGCAAATCAGACAGAATCGATTCATTGAAAAGCTAATCATACAACATTGACTAAATGAAAACCTACTCCAGTTCCATAGGAACGGCACCATAGAACGATTATGTATCTAAACGTGTCGTTCCGATGGAACTGGAGAATTATCCATTCATAGCAAGGTACTGACGTACCCTGCTATGAGATGCCGTCTCTATGAGGTTGAGGTTTAGTTAAAAAATCACTAATTTGAGGGTAATCCCTGCAACAGAGTTTTACTCGTAATGCAAAATGGAAAAGAAACCCATAAACCATTAATCTGAACTAATGGCTCAATCCCTATTCGAATACGAAGCTGAGTTTATAAAAAACCTGAAATCAACGACAGGCAAAGATTTTCAGGAGTGGCTCGACTTGATTGAAGCCAGTAAATTAACTGACAAAAGTGCCATCTGTAACTGGTTGAAAAAAGAATTTAAAATCGACTACTCCCCTGCCTATAAATTATCCAATTTATTCCTGGAAGACCAAAAATTGAATGCCCCGAAAGTCTTGTTTTCCGGCAACCTCAGAAGTGGAACTGTGGAATACGAAAGCAAAGAGGGCAGTTTTAAAATGATATCAGAAATGGGTGCCTACGATGTATTAGCCATCATCGACGTGCCTACTGAAGACCGCTGGGAATCAGTAACGAACCTCCCCCTGGAGAAGCGGGAATCCATATTACACTACATCGGCCAGAAAACCGTAGAAAAGCAGACCATGGGGTCAGGGTCATATGAAATAAAAAGTAACTGTATAAAAATCAAATCATAAAAACAAGCTCTTAATCAAATGATATGAGGTTAGTTTTAATATGCTTAATTGTTGTGCTTCAAGGCAGTCATAACGTCTTTGGACAAAATACTACAGTTAACCCAACGGACTCTTTGGTTTCTTTGGCCATTTCCCAATCTGAAAAAGCCTTATTCGATGCCAGGTTTGAGGACGCAAAGGAAACAGTAAAGTTGTCGTTATTCAACAGACTCCAGGATTATACTTTTGAACATGAAATACTTTTAACCATACAGCATATTAGAATTGACAGATTCTCCAATATTGTCTACCTTAAAACAACTGACAACAAAACTAATCTGCAAAACCTGAGAAAGTTCTTACCTGATACAAGCAGGGTCGAACACAAAGAGGTCCTGAGTCAATATTTTCTTGCCTTGTCCAATGCCTACCGTACCAATGGGATCAGGGACACTTCAGCGCTCTATCGTGAAAAAGCACTATTACTTTTTCAAAAGGAGAAAAACTATGAAAAAATTGCCGAAATAAGGGCCCTTATAATTTCCCTGACCCACAATCATCATTTCCAACAGGGAGATAAAAATCAAATACTTGAACTAATTCCAAAATACGAGGAAGAAATAGCCTTTAGCCAACTTCACAGTAAGTACGTTTTGTCATACAACACCAGGCATTTAGCGCAAATTTATCGCAGGCAGACATTTGAATATGACAATGCTCTGAGCCTATTTGAGAGATCGTTGGAATTAAGATTAGAGTTAGGTTTTAAGCCTTTCCTTCCCGCATCATATTCATCCCTGGGAGATGTGTATATGAAAATGAATGAAGACAAACTGGCTATAAAAATGTACACCAAAGCCTTTAAGTTGGCTGAAAAAATCGGTTTCGTCCGGTATCAATCATACCCGATTATGCAAATTGGAGATATTTACTTTAATCAGCAGAAAATAAAGAAAGCTCATAAATATTACCTGAAGGCCCTGAAGCTTGCCAAGGAAAATAATTACTCAGTTGGCGTAGATCAATGTAGGGAAAGAATTAAAAAAGTGCACATCATCAAAAATTAAAACCACAAGCACAAATGCTTTTTTAAAAAGCAATTAATTCAATCCATGAAGTTGTTTTAAAATGGCTGCTTGAGATAGAAAATTGAGATTTTAGCTGAAGATGAGGCTTGAAAAATGATGCCACGCACCGCGTAGTGAGGCTTTTTATAACGAAATATTCGGCTAAAAGATCATTTTCTAGCCAAGTGAGTTATTTTAAAACAACTTCCACAAATGAATGATTATGAAAAAAAGAATAAACCACTTATCTCGCAGCCTTTGGCTTTCGCTTTTGATTCTTTTCTGCATGCCAAACCTTTTTGCCCAGTCTTTAGACTTAAAATGGACACTGAAAACTTCCGGAAAAATCGTAGC
>QQUB01000057.1 GCA_008501835.1 Bacteroidota bacterium | reverse complement strand
TGGGGGTTACCGTTGGTGATATCAATAATGATGGTTACGATGACCTGTATATCTCCAATGACTTTTTTGAAAAAGATTATTTCTACCTGAATCAAAAGGATGGAACCTTCCGGGAAAGCCTCGAGGATTATTTCAGTCACATTTCTCACTCTTCCATGGGGGCAGATCTCAGAGATGTCAATAATGATGGTTTGCTGGATCTGTATGTTACCGACATGTTACCGAACGATGATTATCGCCTGAAAACAACAGCTTCCTTTGATGACATTAACCTCAGGAATCTGAAAGTGCAAAAAGGTTTTTACAATCAGTATATGCACAATACCCTTCAAATCAATAAAGGAAAAAAATTCAAGGAAGTAGCTTTTCATGCAGGCGTGGCTGCCTCGGACTGGTCGTGGGGTGCTCTGATGTTTGATGCTGACAATGACAGTTATACAGATATTTTCGTTTGTAACGGAATCTATCATGATGTGATCGACCTTGATTTCATGGATTTTTTCGCCAATGACCTCATGCAGCAAATGGCCTTGACCGGTGAAAAGGAAGACATGAATAAAGTGATTGAAAAAATGCCTTCCAAAGCCATTCAGAACCTCGCTTTCAGGAATCTTTCCGGGCTTTCCTTTGAGGATGTTTCAACAAGCTGGGGATTTGATAAAGAAACTTTCTCCAACGGGGCTGCCTACGGTGACCTCGATAATGACGGTGATTTTGATTTGGTGGTCAACAATGTGAATCAACCGGCTTTGATTTATCAGAATACAAGCACCAATAAATCCATAAAACTGAAATTAGTTGGTGAAGCGCCCAATACTTCTGCGGTAGGGGCAAAGGTATATTTGCACACAGATAAAGGTATGCAATATCAACAGGTAAATCCTACCCGTGGGTTCCAGTCTTCTGTGGATAATCATATGGTATTTGGACTTGGAGAGGATGCACGGATTGATTCTCTTGTTATCCATTGGCCTGATGACCGTAAAAGTATTTTACACCCGGAACCAGGACCGAAAACATTGGTGGTCACTCCGGATGAAGCAGTGGCATCCCTAGATACACCTTCTGATGGAAAGGAATTGTTTAATCATGTCACTCATGATTTTACAGCACATAAGGAAGATGATTTTATAGATTATTATTACGAAAGAGGCCTTCACCGGATGTTGTCCAAAGAAGGACCCAAAGCAGCTGTGGCTGATGTCAATGGGGATGGATTGGAAGATGTTTTTATTGGTGGAGCTTATGGCCAGACGGGAAGTATTTATTTACAAACTTCTAATGGTTTTGAATTGTCAGAACAACCAGTGCTGAGAAGACACAGCACGTTTGAGGATACGGCCTGTGCCTTTTTTGATGCGGATAATGATGGCGACCAGGACCTGTTTGTTGGGTCAGGAGGTAATCATTTCACAGCAGGAGATGATTTTCTGAAAGATCGCCTTTACCTAAATGACGGGTCGGGCAATTTTGAACTTGGTTCAGGAATAAAACAAGGCACAAGTATGAACACTGCAGAAGTATTGCCTCACGATTTTGATGAGGATGGTGATACAGATATGGTAATCCTGTCGAGATCCGTTCCTGCAAATTATGGGTTAGCCCCTACTCATTTTGTTTTTCAGAATGACGGAAACGGGCAGTTCAATGATGTTACTTCAGCGGTTTTAAGTAATGGTGTTGGTATGATTTCATCAGCGGTATTTGTTGATATTACCGGAAACGGAAAAAAAGAACTGATAACCGTTGGAGATTGGAAACACCCAAAGGCCTATGATTTTGATGGTAAAGCTTTTAAGGAACTCAAAACGAACCTGGCTGATTATTCCGGGTGGTATTATGAAGTTGCTGCCGCAGATCTGGATAATGACGGTGATCAGGACCTCATTTTTGGTAACCACGGTTCCAATAGTTATGTGCGTGCCAGCGCAGAAAATCCACTTTCTCTATTTATCAATGATTTTGACGAAAACCAGACCCGGGATAAGATCCTGACGTCTCGTATGGAAGGAAAAGACATGCCAATTATGTTGAAGAAAGATATGGCGGATCAGATATCAGCAATTAAAAAGCAATCCATAAAACATCATGTGTATGCGACTAAATCAATTGAAGAATTATTTACTCCGGCTCTGATAAAGGAATCGGTCAGGTATGACTGCAATTTCATGACTTCAGTGGTGGCCCTTAATGATGGTAAAGGTGGGTTTACTTTAAATGCCTTGCCAGAGGAAGCTCAATTGTCCTCTATAAAAGCTGTGTTGCCGGCAGATATTGATAATGATGGAGATCTCGACCTGCTTACCGGTGGAAATGACTTTGATCTTATTCCACAGTTTTCCCGGCTTGATGCCAGTTATGGAGGTGTATTACTCAACGATGGCAAGGCTGGTTTTACTTTTGTAGATGAAAATCAATCCGGCCTGTGGGTCGATGGCCAGGTGAAGGATATACTTCCCATAAAAACGGCCAATGGAACTTTTTACTTATTTCTCATAAATAATGCAGGACCTGTTTTGGTGCAATCTGCCGCAGGTTCTCTTGAACAATAAAATTTAAATGGGTATGGAATTCAGATGCTTTTGTAAAGAGGACGTTTCCAAAAAATATCAAATGTCCTGCAATAGCTCAAAGAAATTGAATAGAATGAAATCACTACTCGTCTGGTTA
Source organism: Bacteroidota bacterium (assembly GCA_008501835.1). GTDB lineage: Bacteria > Bacteroidota > Bacteroidia > Chitinophagales > Saprospiraceae > BCD1. Next base: position 1,888 of record QQUB01000057.1, on the reverse strand, counting down.
ATGGCCGGTCTGATAATTATAGTTTCTCCATCCTGTCAAAAAGAATCGACTGAAACGGAGAATTACCTCTTTGAACTCAAAACTGCAGAACAGACAGGGGTGGACTTTGTCAATGATCTGGCTGTAGAGCTGGACCTCAATATTTTCAATTACCTCTACTACTACAATGGGGCAGGATTGGCAATAGCCGATTTTAACATGGACTCCCTTCCGGATATTTTATTCACGTCCAATCTTGAGAAAGAACGGATGTATCTCAATCAGGGAGCATTAACGTTTACCGATGTGAGTCAGCAGGTGAATATTGATGGTGGGGAAAATGCCTGGTCGACCGGAGTGGCTGTTGCTGATATTAACGGGGACAACTTGCCGGATATTTACCTTTGTCAGGTTGGCAAATATCGAAAACTGGACAATACCAATAAATTATTTATCTGTACAGGTATCAATGACGATGGTATTCCGCAATACAAGGAGTCTTCGGCTGAATATGGTTTGGACTTCCAGGGTTTTAGCACTCATGCAGGGTTTTTTGATTATGACCTGGACGGAGATCTTGACCTGTATTTGCTCAATCACAGCCTGCATCAAAATGGTACTTTCGGCCAGAGAAAACGGTTTATCAATACGGTTGATGAAATGTCCGGAGACAAATTATTCCGTAACGATGGTGGACGTTTTACTGATGTTACTGTAGAGGCCGGGCTACAGAGTAGTGTGATTGGATATGGTCTTGGGATAACTTTTGGTGATGTGAATCTCGATGGATATCCGGACATCTATGTGGGTAATGATTTCCAGGAGAACGATTACCTCTACATCAATCAGAAGGATGGTACCTTCAAAGAGGATCTAACCAATCAAATAAGGCACACCAGTAAATTTTCTATGGGAGTGGATATGGCTGACATTAACAATGATTGTTACCCTGATATCTTCTCATTGGATATGATGCCTGAAGACCCTGTCATTCTGAAACGCTCTGAAGTAGAAGAGGCCCTGGATGTTTTCCGTTTCAAACTCAATTACGGTTATAATTACCAATTGGCCAAAAATGCCTTACAGCTCAATAACGGGAATAATACCTTTAGTGAAATTGGCAGATACGGTGGAGTACACGCTACCGATTGGTCCTGGTCACCGCTATTATTTGATATGGATCTCGACGGAAGAAAGGATCTTTTCGTAAGTAACGGTATCCCCAAGCGAATGAACGATATGGATTATATCGACTTCCATGCCAGTAATGAGATCAAGTTCAAGATCCAGTTTGACGAGGTTGAAAAGCAGGATTTATCGGTAATCGAAAGGATTCCGGAAATCAAGATTCTCAATAAATTCTTCCTCGGTTCATCTTCCTTGCAATTCAATGATGCTGAATCCATGATCCGAAATCACAAGATCAGTTATTCCAATAGTGCAGCCTATGCCGACCTGGATAATGACGGTGACCTGGATGTAGTGACCAATAATATCAATGATCCGGCTTTTATTTATGAAAACCTGACAGAAAACCCTGAGGATCGGTCGGTAAGGGTTAATCTTTCCTACAAAGAAAATAACAAGGAAGGTCTGGGTACAAAAGTTTTGGCTTACCATGGAGGCGAAGTTCAATATGCCGAATATTTCCAGTCAAGAGGATTTCAATCCTCCATGTCCGGGCCGGTAATTGTGGCCAAAAATGGTGAGGTGATTGATTCCTTGATTATCATCTGGCCAGATAACTCTTTCACCAGATTGCAAGGTATTGCCGAAAACTCAGTTTATGTAAATTATGAGCAAGGTTTACCGCAATTTGACTTCAATACATTACACAGGAATTGGGAGTATGAATGGTCATTCAGGGAAAGTGAACTGGGCGGAGATTATGTGCATGAGGAAAATGATT
>QQUB01000589.1 GCA_008501835.1 Bacteroidota bacterium | reverse complement strand
GATCAATCACGCCTTCCGGATTTGCCACAACCCTTCGACTGCTTGCTGAAAAGTGGGAGGAACAGGAACATTTTAATGAAACCGTTGCACTTGAGTTGGACAAAACTGCTACAAGGCTGGAAACACTCGAAGCCAAAATCACCAGTGTAGATGATCATTACTACACCATTGCCGGGTATTGTAACCTCAACAAAATCCCCTGCCCTATTCATGAAGCCAAAACCTGGGGCAAAAAAGCCACTGCGCTTAGTAAGGAAAAAAACATTCCTACAGGGACAGCACATGATGAACGATTTGGTAAAGTTAGAACTTACCATATAGATGTTCTAAAAACAATTATTCCATAATTCTAATTCAAAAAAACAAATGAAAAAAATTATCAAATTCAATTATGATAATCAGCAAATAACCTTCGAATTTTCTGATGGTAATAAAATGATCAATGCAACACAAATGGCAAAACCATTTGGCAAAAAAGTGAATGATTTCCTTAGGTTAAACAACACAAAAGATTATATCATTGCGTTGGAATTTCGTTACGGGAATTCCCGCAACGAGCAAAAAAAGGAAGTTTTAAGAGTGGTTCAAGGAGGTACACCCGATCTTCAGGGTACCTGGATGGAAGAAAAATTAGCCCTCAAGTTTGCAGCCTGGCTTAGCCCATATTTTGAACTATGGGTATATGACAGAATCATGGAACTTATGCAGACTGGAAGAACTGAAATTGAAGGTTTACATTCCTCTGGCATCATAAAAAGCCTTAGACTGGTTGTTGATCAATTGGAAGAACAGGAGACTTATAATCAAGTAATTCATGAGGACATTGAATTAATAAAAGGAAAACTAAAAGCACTCGAAGCCAAAATTACCAGCGTAGATGAACATTACTACACCATTGCCGGGTATTGCAATCTTCACAAAATCCCCTGCCCCATCCACAAAGCCAAAACCTGGGGTAAAAGGCAACTTCACTAAGCACGGAGAGAAAAGTCCCCACAGGAACGGCTCATGACGAACGATTTGGAAAAGTAAGGACTTATCATATTAATATTCTATCAGCTGTTATTCCTTAAAACGGAATGTCTCCCGATATTCCGACCAACATAATTTCCGTCTAATAAACTACAAAATTAATCCTTCAAACCCGGTCATTTTTTAGTATCTTTGCAGGATGGATATGAACAAAGAAAACGCAAAAAAAATGGGTAAGGCTGGTGAATATGATGCCAGTAACATTACCGCATTAGAAGGGCTTGAGGCAGTGCGCAAACGGCCTGCGATGTACATTGGAAGTACAGATGTAAAAGGATTACACCATCTCGTATGGGAGGTCGTTGACAACTCCATTGACGAACACCTGGCTGGTCACTGTTCCTATATCGAAGTGATCATTGAAGAAAATAACGGTATTACAGTCTCTGATGATGGTCGGGGTATCCCGACAGGTATGCATGAAAAACTGAAGAAATCTGCTCTTGAAGTGGTAATGACCGTTCTTCATGCCGGTGGAAAATTCGACAAAGACACTTATAAAGTTTCTGGTGGACTTCACGGTGTTGGGGTCAGTTGTGTGAATGCATTGTCAGAACACGTAAAAGTTAATGTATTCCGCGACGGTAAGATTTGGGAACAGGAGTATAAAAGAGGAATCCCATTCGAGGATGTTAAAGTGATTGGTGAAACGGATAAACGAGGTACCACAATAACTTTCAATCCTGACGGAGAGATTTTTGAAACCCTCATCTATAAATTTGAAACCCTTGCCAACAGGCTACGCGAATTGTCCTTCCTGAATAAGGGGCTCAAGCTGAAACTTATTGACAAAAGGAATAAGGAGGAAAATGGTGAATTTGTTACTGAAGAGTTTCACTCAGAAGGCGGTCTCAAGGAGTTTGTTGTTTTCCTGGATGAAAGTCGTCAAAAACTGATCGACAATCCTATTTATGTTGTTGGTAAAGAAGACAATGTGGAGTTTGAGATTGCCATGCAATACAACACTTCGTTCACGGAAAACATTTTTTCCTTCGTAAATAATATCAATACCATCGACGGAGGTACACACGTAAGTGGATTCCGAAGAGCCGTCAACAGGGTATTCTCAAAATACGGAGAGGAAAACGGGTTTTTCAAAAAACTGAAATTCAAGGTTTCCGGAGAAGACTTCCGTGAAGGACTTACCGCCATTGTTTCTGTTAAAGTTGCTGAACCTCAATTTAAGGGGCAAACAAAGGGAGAATTGGGGAACTCCGAAGTAACCGGTATCGTTTCCCGTGGAGTTGGAGAAGCACTTGGGCATTTCCTTGAGGAACATCCTGATGAGGCCAAAAAGATTATTGACAAGGTAATCCTTGCCGCTACTGCTCGTCACGCCGCACGCAAGGCCCGTGAAATGGTGCAACGTAAAAATGTCCTTTCCGGAAGTGGCTTGCCAGGTAAGCTGGCAGATTGCTCCTCAAAGAATCCCGACGAATGTGAAATCTATCTCGTAGAGGGTGATTCTGCAGGCGGTACGGCCAAACAAGGAAGAGACAGACGGTTCCAGGCGATATTACCATTGAGAGGAAAGATCCTGAATGTAGAGAAGGCTCTTGAGCATAAGATCTACGAAAACGAAGAGATCAAAAACATGTTCACTGCTTTGGGTGTGCGGATTGAAGAAGATGAAAATGGTGAGCGTCGACTGAATATCGAAAAACTGCGCTACCACAAGATCATCATCATGTGTGATGCCGATGTTGATGGTAGTCACATCGTTACCTTGATTCTTACTTTCTTCTTCAGGTACATGCATAAACTCATTGAAAACGGATATATATATATTGCCGCACCTCCTCTTTACCTGGTTAAAAAAGGCAGACAATTCCGTTATTGCTGGGATGAAGAGGAAAGACTCGAAGCAATACAGACTTATTCCAAAGGTGAAAACGATACCTCTGTTAAAGTTCAGCGCTATAAGGGTCTTGGTGAGATGAACGCCGAACAGCTTTGGGAAACCACTATGGATCCGGATGTAAGGATCCTCCGACAGGTAACCATTGAAGATGCTATTGAATCCGACCGCATTTTCTCAATGCTCATGGGAGACGAAGTTCCTCCGAGAAGAGCGTTTATTGAAGAAAATGCCAAATACGCTAACGTCGATACGTAAATCGTAAATATACCCGTTTATAAACAGGAGAAGTGTTCTGCCTAAAACAGGACCTTCTCCTGTTTTCTTAAGGGGAACCTCCAATTATTTTTACCAAAACCGACCAAAATGAATCGCACTTACCTGGCACTAATGGTCATTTTTTTGCTTTTCAATTGCAATCAAACCATTTCGGCTCAAAGCGATATAGCTGATAAATTTTACAATTCTTTTGATCAGTATAAAGAGATTTCATTAAAAGACCGAAGGTTCAAACATGAGGACATCATGCCTCTCCTGCAAAAACTTCCTCCTTCCTTCGAAGTAGTCAAACTTGGAGAATCTATCGAAGGGAGGTCAATCAACCTCGTAAAATACGGAAATGGCCCGGTTAAAGTTTTACTGTGGTCCCAGATGCACGGAGATGAAGCTACAGCTACTGCTGCTTTGATGGATATCTTCAACTTCCTCAAGGGGCATGATCAGCTAACTCCCTATCGTGATAAATGGATGAACAGGTTAACGCTTTATTTTGTGCCCATGCTTAATCCCGACGGAGCGGAGCGTTTTCAAAGGCGCAATGCCCTGGGCATTGACCTAAACAGGGATGCACGCCGTCTTCAATGCCCTGAATCGAGAATTCTCAAAAAAATCAGGGATGAAATTGATGCCGACTGGGGTTTCAACCTTCATGATCAAAACCGTTATTATTCTGCAGGACCAAATCCTAAAACTGCAACTATTGCTTTTCTTGCACCCGCCTATGATGCACAGAAAAATATCAACTTTGACAGGGCCAGTGCCATGAAACTCATTGCCGAAATGAATAATGCCCTGCAAAAATATATCCCCAACCAGGTTGCTAAATACAACGACACTTTTGAACCCAGGGCTTTTGGAGATAATATGCAGAAATGGGGTACAAGAACCATACTCATAGAATCAGGAGCTTTGAAAGATGACAGGGAAAAACAACAGATTCGAAAACTCAACTACACCATGCTGCTCACTGCCTTCGAAGCTATTGCTTCCAGAACATACGAAAGACGGGGCGTGGATGAATATGAAAGCATCCCATTTAACGACAGCAATGCCTTCAGTGATTTGATCATCAGGGAAGTGGAAATCCCCCTTAAGGATCAATGGTTTATTGTTGATATAGCCTTTAAAATCCGGGAAAGCAGCAGCTCCAAGGCCGCGAATGGATATTACCTGAGGGGAAACATCAGTGACCTGGGAGATTTATCGGTCTATTTTGCTTTTGAAGAGCTCAATGCTATTGGATATCGGGCAGTTATCGGAAAAACCTATCCAAGGACTATTTACGGTAAAAGCCAATTAAAAAAACTCGATGTTCGTGAATTATGGGCTGCAGGATATACGAGCATTCGTACTCAGGCTGTCTCCTCCAGTATACGATATGCTAATTTAC
>QQUB01000357.1 GCA_008501835.1 Bacteroidota bacterium | reverse complement strand
CCGCATCATCGGCAAAGAAAAAAACGATATTGGGTTGTTGCTGAGCAACGACAATAGTAGTACAGATAAAAGCAAAAAAACTAAATAGTATGAATCTCAGTATCAAAAGTGTCTGAAAACAATTAATGAAAGTAAAACCTGGCAGTATTTGGCTACTGCCAGGTTCCAAAATCATCATGAAAAAATTGATTATAGAATTTTCTTCCTGTTCTGAACCGGAAAATCAATCATATAATAACACAAGTCCTTAACTTTCTAAGTCAGTTACGAAGGAACTATATTCTACAATAACTCCATTGAAGGATTTTAACCAGTTATTGCATTTTTTTACCTTATTAGAATGAATACCCTGAAAATAAAGGTAAATGTGGGCAAATACATCTGCTTTACATCAGAAACTGCCCTCCCCTCTCTACAAGGGATTGGTATTTTCTTTTGTTAAATGTATATAGAAAGGCGCCTTTGCGGGAGGTACTTTTATCCTTTTCGTCCAGTTTTTTAAGTACCTGCAGGGAAAGAATCTTTTTTCTGAAGTTTCTTGAATCAAAGGACTGCTGGTAAATGGCTTCATAGAGTTTCTGCAACTGGGGCAAGGTAAATTTCTTTGGTAACAATTCAAACCCGATCGGTCGATAGCGGGCTTTTCTCTTCAATTTTTCCAATGCGTCCCCGATCATTAAATTATGATCAAGAATAAGACCTGGGACTTCCTCAAGGTCAAACCATTTAGCTTCGTGGGTGGCGACGGTCTGTTCCTTTTTCTCATCCAACCTGATCAATGCGAAAAAAGCCTGGGACACTACCCTAGCCCCGGGATCTCTGTCAACCTGACTATAACAACCTAATTGTTCCATGAAGATCTCCTCTAAGCCGGTGTATTCTCCAAGAACCCGCACCGCAGCTGCTTCTGCACTTTCATCAGGTTTCATAAAACTGCCAATGACAGACCATTCATTTTTGAAAGGCTCAATCTTCCTTTTGAACAGCAATAATTTCAATTGCTCCCTGTCAAAACCAAAAATGATACAATCAACGGCCAGTAATACCGGCAAGGCCTCTTTATAATAACTTTCTCTTTCCTGAAGCTTCATAAAATTTGCTTAAAAACTTTGAATTCTCAAAAATAAGCGTTTATTTTACATTTATAAAATAAACGTAAATAATACGTTTATAAATTTAAAATCTTTTACAATCATGGCCAAAATACTGATAACAGGCGGGACGGGATATATTGGATCTCACACGGTGGTAAGTCTGATAGAGCAGGGATATGAGGCGATAATTATTGACAATCTCTGCAATTCATCCATAGAATCGTTGGATGGCGTTGAGGCCATAACCGGAATCAGGCCTTTGTTTGAACAAATAGACATGCAGAACAGAGCAAGTCTCGATGATTTCTTCTACCGTCACGCGGATATCAAGGCGGTCATTCATTTTGCCGCCTTAAAAGCGGTTGGAGAATCAGTGGAAAAACCAGTTGAATATTACCGCAATAATTTAGGCTCACTGTTGAATTTAGTGGCCTCCATGCAAAAATTCAGTGTGGGGAACCTGATATTTTCTTCATCAGCTACCGTATATGGAGAACCTGATTCTCTGCCAATTATGGAGTTTCATCCTGTTAAACCGGCTATGTCTCCATATGGAAATACCAAAAAAATCTGTGAAGATATCATTAGTGATACAGCAAGGGTAAATAAAGAATTCCATGCAATTTCTCTTCGATACTTCAATCCAATCGGAGCTCACGAATCCGGATTCATTGGAGAATTACCACAGGGAGTTCCCAATAATTTAATGCCCTTTATTACCCAAACAGCAGCAGGTATCAGAAAAGAACTGAAGGTATTCGGAGACGATTATGATACTCCGGACGGCACAGCGGTAAGAGATTACATTCACGTAGTGGATTTAGCCAATGCTCACGTAAAAGCCCTGGATCGCCTGATGAAAGAAAATCAGGATGATAATTATGAGGTTTTCAATCTGGGAACCGGGAATGGGTTTTCTGTGCTGGAAGTCATTAAGTCTTTTGAAAAAACCAGTGGATTGAAACTGCCCTACCAGATTGTGGATCGAAGATCAGGTGATGTTGAGGCGACCTATGCATCCACAACCCTTGCCAATGAGAAATTAAACTGGAAAGCCGAAAGGACCCTGGATGAAATGACCTATTCCTCCTGGAACTGGGAGAAGAAAGCGAGGAAGATGGATTAGGGACAAAAGGCTAAGGCTGAGGCCGGAATAAGAAAAAACTCAGTATAAAATCAAAACAGCAATATCATGAGTGATCAAGAAAAAACCATAGTATCCAAGGACTCCATAACGGTACAATCTCCTGGAAGAATTAATATTATCGGCGAGCATACGGACTACAATGACGGATTTGTTTTTCCGGCAGCCGTGGACCTGGTCGTTAAGGTACACCTGAAAAAGAACGGATCAGAGCAAACAGTTAATATCACTGCCACGGACCTGAAGGAAAAATACACCATTGATCTTCAAAAATTTTCTCCCATTGGTCCGGGCTGGCAAAATTATGTAATGGGGGTGATTGCAGAATTACAAAAACTCGGAGCACATATAACCGGTTTTGATGCAAGTTTCAGCGGTAACGTGCCTATTGGAGGAGGGATGAGTTCTTCAGCTGCCCTTGAATGTAGTTTTGCCTATGCGATAAACGAAGTATTTGACCTTGGTTTTTCCACCAACCAGTTGATCAAGGCCTCCCAAATGGCAGAACACAACTTTGTTGGTACGAAATGTGGCATCATGGATCAATTTGCCAGTATGATGGGAAAAAAGGACCAGGTGATTCTGCTGGACTGCAGAAGTCTTGAACACAAGTACTTTCCGTTGGAATTGGGGGATTATCAAATTTTACTGCTGGACACCAATGTATCCCATGCTTTGGCCAGCTCAGAATACAACACAAGGCGCTCTGAATGTGAAATCGGAGTAGCTCACCTCAAGAAAGATTTGCCTGGTATCAAGAACCTGAGGGACGTCACCCTTGAACAACTTGAAGCCAGAAAAGGTGATTTAGAGGAAGTTATTTATAAACGCAGTCATCACGTAATTTCTGAAAACGAGCGGGTAATTAAAGCTACGGAAGCTCTGGAAAATGGCGACCACAAGTTACTTGGACAACTTGTTTACCAATCTCATTTCAGTCTTCAAAATGATTATGAGGTAAGTTGCCCTGAACTGGATTTTCTTGTTCAGGAAACTCTGGATAAGGATTATATTTTGGGCAGTCGTATGATGGGTGGAGGATTTGGAGGATGCACCATTAACATTATTAAAAAGGATATGGTGGAAACCTTTATTGATCTCGCATCAAAGAGCTACCAGGATAAATTCGGTTTGGAACTTACTCCAATCATTACCAACATAGGTGATGGAACAAAATCTATCGGTTAACACAAAATCAAACCATCATGCTCGATTTTTCGAACGACACTCATCGAAGATTCAATATTCTCAATGGTGAATGGGTTTTAGTTTCCCCTCACAGGACAAAACGTCCATGGCAAGGCAAGGTCGAACAATTGCCACCTCATAAACGACCATCATATGATCCAACCTGCTATCTGTGCCCAGGCAACGAAAGAGCAGGAGGAGCAATAACGCCTCAATATGAGGATACTTACGTTTTCACGAATGATTTTGCTGCTCTGATTCAGGACAGTGGTGATGATAAATTTGAAAAAGGTCTTTTAAAAGCCAAAGGGGAACAAGGCATTTGCAGGGTTATCTGCTTTTCAAAAGATCATTCTCTTACCATTCCACAAATGAGCGTCGATGCCATTGGAAAGGTTGTTGATCTATGGATTAAAGAATACCAGGAACTGGGCAGCAAGCCCTTCATCAACCATGTTCAGATTTTTGAAAATAAGGGTTCAATAATGGGCTGCAGCAACCCTCACCCACATGGTCAAATATGGGCCCAAAGTTCCATACCAGGAGAAGCAGCTAAAAAATCCAGGGAGCAATTGTCTTATTGGAATACCCATGGAAAAAGCCTGGTGCTGCAATATCTGGAAGAGGAAATTGAAGCTCAGGAAAGGATAGTCTGTGAAAATGAGGAATTTGTAGCCCTTGTACCTTTTTGGGCCTTATGGCCATACGAAGCATTAATCATCCCACGCCGGCATTTGCAGCATATTGGTCAAATGTCCGATAAAGAACGTAAGGCATTTGCCTCAATATTGAAAGATCTTACTCAACGATATGATCTCGTTTTTGATACTTCTTTCCCTTACTCTTCCGGGATTCATCAAAGCCCTACTGATGGAAAAGAGCATCCGGAATGGCATTTCCACATGGCATTCTATCCACCTTTGCTCAGATCTGCAACGGTAAAAAAATTCATGGTAGGTTATGAAATGTTTGGAGAAGCTCAAAGGGATATAACGGCTGAAATGGCAGCGGCCCGGCTGAGAGAGCTTGGTTAGGTGATGTAGTTTGAAGTGGTTTGACAATGCTGAAGATCAACACTTGCACAAACACAAGGACAATATCAAACAGCGAGCTTCGTGAGCTATTAACAAACATCAAACCGAGCTTCGG
>QQUB01000408.1 GCA_008501835.1 Bacteroidota bacterium | reverse complement strand
ACATCCCTATGGTTCTGTTGGATGGCTTGTAATAAGTCTCTGCAACATACATTACATCTTCAACGGTCACTTTTTCGATTGCATCGCGGAAAATGAACAATAATCTCCAGTCACCCTGAGCGATATATTCACTTAACTGCAAACCAACACGGTTAGCATCAGTGAACTGCATGTTCCAGTATTTCAGGATACGGGACTTGGCACGTTCAACTTCTTCTTCGGTTGGAGCATTTTCAGTAATGTTATCCAAAGTATTCAGCATGGCGGTTTTGGCATCATCCAGAGACTTGTCTTTACGAACAGAAGCACTGAAATATACATAACCACCTTCTTTCAGACCTGGAGCAAATCCCCAAACGCTGGAAGCTTTCTGAGTTTCCACCAATTCCTTGTACAAACGACCTGAAGGTTCATTGGTCAGGATTTCATCCAATACAGCTACTGCGGCATAATCAGGATGCGATCCAGGAGGTGTGTGGTATGCACAGGAAACAGCCTGAACATCACCCACTCTTTTGAGGGTAACCATCCGTTCACCGTCCTGTGTAGGATCTTTGGTATAGGTTCCAAATAAAGGATCTTTTTTACGGTCAGGTTTTGGAATCTTGCTGAATTTTTCGTCGATAAGCAGGAGTGTTTTCTCTACATCGAATTTACCGGCAACGAGCAATACGGCATTATCTGGCTGGTAATACTTACGGTAAAAGGCCTGCAGGCGCTCGATAGGTACATTTTCGATATCAGCTCTTGCACCGATGGTGCTCTTGCCGTAGTTGTGCCAGAGGAAAGCGGAAGAAAGAACTCTTTCATAAAGAATTCCTTCAGGGTTGTTTTCTCCGGATTCAAATTCGTTACGTACGACGGTCATTTCACTTTCGAGGTCTTCTTTGGCAATGAATGAATTCACCATACGGTCGGCTTCAAGATCGAGAGCCCAATCGAGGTTTTCGTCTGTCGCTTTAAACGTTTCATAGTAATTGGTTCTGTCGTACCAGGTAGTACCGTTTGGTCTTGCACCATGCTCTGTAAGTTCGGCAGGGATATCAGGGTGGTTAGGTGTACCCTGGAATACCATGTGTTCCAGAAGGTGGGCCATTCCTGTTTCCCCGTAACCTTCGTGGCGTGACCCCACAAGGTATGTAATGTTTACGGTAGTGGTTGGCTTGGATTGGTCAGGGAAAAGTAATACTTTCAACCCGTTTTTCAGCTTGTATTCGGTAATGCCTTCCACACTGGCTCTCTGTTTGATTCCATCAGGAACCTTAATGTCTTGTTCCTGGGAGAATACGGAGAGTGGCAGTAAAAAAAGTGCCATTCCGATCAACACTTGAAAAGTATACTTTGTTAAATTCATTTGTATTGATTGTTTTGTTATGAATTAGATGATTTCGAGAGGTAAAAATAGACATATTTCCAAAGGAAGAAAATTATTTGATATAACCATCACCGGCATTTGTATAAATTTTGACAACAATTGTCTTTTAAAAAATCTAAAACAATAAACGAAATAAAATGACACATCAAGTTAAATTAGACTGGAAGGAAAAAATGTACTTTGAAGCAGATTCACCGGGAGCCATGGTACCGATTGATGCCGCTGAAGAGTTTGGAGGAGAAGGACGGGGTGCCCGGCCAAAAGCTCTGATGTTGACATCGCTTGCCGGATGTTCCGGTATTGATATTGCCTCTTTGCTTAAGAAAATGCGTGCTGAAGTAGATGATTTCAGTATTTCCGTTGCCGCTGAATTGACTGAGGAACATCCTAAATATTACCATTCTGTAAAGGTGAGCTATGATTTTTATGGGTCTGATATGAAGAAAGATAAAATACAAAAGGCCGTGGATCTCTCTGTAGACAAATATTGCGGAGTTATGGAAATGTTCCGCAAGTTCGCTGATATAGAAATTGAGGTGAATTATCACGAGAAGGGGTAGGATTCAGGATTCAGTCTTCAGTCCGCAGTCACCAGTCACCAGTCTTCAGTACCAGTACCAGTACCAGTTGGCAGTTTTAGGTTAAGGCTTTGCCTTTGTATAGGGTAAAGCGATAGAAGGCGACGCCTTATCAGGGAGTGAATTTTATAGGAGTGTCAACTGGCAGTTCCAGTACCAGTACCAGTACCAGTACCAGTTGGCAGTTTTAGGTCAAGGCTTTGCCTTTATATGGGAGGCGTCAAATTGGGGGGGACGAAAACCCAGTCTCAGAGAGACGGCACCTAATAGCGGGGTACGTTGGTGCCCTGCTATGGATACGGAAATCATCAGTTCTGTAGGAACGGCATATCACATTGATTATGAATCTATATGTGCTTTTTGAACAGGGCTAACTTTGATTTTTCCTATTTAACAGAAGTACCAGCAGAGTAATAGGCTTCATCGAATTACTATAGGTTTTAATGAAATGTATTACAAATTACACTCTTTAGCTTGCAAATAATTAGTACACTAACTATATTTGCACTAACTAATGAATAATTATGGAAATTATTTCTGAATTAGATAAAAAACTGGCAACCTCGGCAGTCATTCTGGAAAGGACTGCCAAGAGGATGAAGCGATTCTTTCAGGAGCGCCTTATTGCAGCTGATGCCGGAATTACGGTGGACCAATGGGTGGTCCTGAATCAGCTGGACAAAGAGGATGGACAAAATCAGCTCGACATTGCCAAAGCAGTTTTTAAAGACGCTCCAACCGTTACCCGTATCCTTGATCTTTTGGAGGAAAAAGGTTTGATAGCCAGGGTCCCGGATACTTCCGACAGACGAAGGTTTAAAATTCAGTTGACCACCACCGGGAAATTGAAGGTAGAAGAAGTCTGGCCGTATATGAAAGCCGGTCGTCAGACAGCCTGGGCTGGTTTAGATGACGAAGCTATTACTCAGCTTACCGAGAGTTTGAATCACATTTTTGAAAATATTAAAGTACAGACAAAAGAATAGGACCAAACCTTCTTTTGTTTTGCCGCAGCTTTAACCATAACCAATATTACCATGCATTATTACAGTCTGGGAAAGATACCACCAAAGCGTCATACACAATTCCGGAAGGAAGATGGTTCCCTATATCATGAGGAGTTGTTTTCGACAATAGGGTTTGACGATTTGTATTCCCTTATTTACCATTCAAACCCTCCCACCCAGATCCTGCAGGTTGGTGAGCCATTTTCTGTAGCTCCAACCATTGTACATAATAAGGATTTGAAACACAGGAGCCTTAAAGGTTTTAAGATCAACCCGGAAGACGATTATCTCAAGAGCCGCAAACCGGTTTTAGTCAATAATGACTGTAAAATTATCTTATCTGCTCCCAGGAAAAGTATGACGGATCATTTCTTTAAGAATGCAGATTCTGATGAAATGATTTTTGTTCACAAAGGGGAAGGGGTGTTGAAAACCATGTACGGTCAGATTCCTTTTGGATATGGAGATTACCTGATTATTCCAAGAGGTACGGTTTACCAAATGACCTTTAAAGATGAGGATAACCGTTTGTTGATCGTAGAATCAGCTACTCCCATCACTACTCCCAGAAGATACAGGAATCAATTCGGGCAACTGACCGAGCATTCTCCGTTCTGCGAAAGGGATATTCGTAAACCTCAGGATCTCGAAACTTATGATGAACAAGGGGAATTCAAAATTTTCATCAAAAAACAGGATATGATGTATCCATATTCCTACCTCAATCATCCTTTTGGTGTGGTAGGCTGGGACGGATACTGCTATCCCTACGCCTTTTCTATTCACAACTTTGAGCCGATTACCGGACGAGTGCATTTGCCTCCTCCGATTCACCAAACTTTTGCCACCAAAGGTTTTGTGATTTGTTCTTTTGTACCAAGGTTGTACGATTATCATCCACTCGCTATTCCGGCACCTTACAATCACAGCAATATTGACAGTGATGAAGTATTGTATTACGTAGATGGAGATTTTATGAGTCGTAACCATGTAGAAGCCGGTATGTTGAGTTTGCACCCGGCAGGTATTCCGCACGGCCCGCACATGGGAGCCGTTGAACGCAGTATAGGTCAGAAGGAAACAAAAGAACTTGCGGTTATGGTGGATACATTTGCTCCGTTGCAGCTGACAAATTACGCCATTGATATTGAAGATGCTGACTATTACAAAAGCTGGCTTGAATAGGAGGGGAGGGAGTAAGGACTAAGGGATTCAGGGACAAAAGGATTCAGGGACTCGAGGACAAAGGGACAAAGGGACTCGAGGACAAAGGGATTCAGGGACTCAAGGAGTCAAGGACAAAGGACTAAGGACAAGGGGACGAAAGGGTGAAAGGACAGGAAAGCTGTTGTGGGAAAAATAAATAAAATCACTTAAAAATAACATAAAACCATGCATACAGAAACATTAAACAAACCAGACGTGCAGAAGGACCCGATGGCTTTGATCGGTACGGATCACGTTGAATTTTATGTGTCCAATGCCAAGCAGGCGGCGCATTATTATCAGTCGGCCTTTGGGTTTGAACTTGTAGCTTTTAGCGGTTTGGAAACTGGAGATAAGGAAAAGGTATCTTACGTTTTGCAACAAGGAAAGATCCGTTTTGTATTGACTG
>QQUB01000323.1 GCA_008501835.1 Bacteroidota bacterium | reverse complement strand
ACCTCACAGGAAATGTAAATCCTGCTGAAGCACCTCAGGCTGGACAGCCTCAGGCTCAGTAATCAAGAACATTTTGTTCAAAAATATATTAACCGGATTTTGGCTGAAACCAAAATCCGGTTTTTTATAATACAATGATTGTTAAACATTTGAACAATATTCTTAATTACAAAACAAACTTTTAAGTAATGATAAATTTTGGTCGCACAAATCAACTTAAAGGCTCACTCCATCACGAATATCCAAAGTAGAAAACCGAATGATTTGGGATTTTTCCGATATTGTGCGATCAAAATTTATCACCATCCATGAAAAAATATTTTTCCCTGGTCAAATTCAGCCATACCATTTTTGCACTGCCTTTTGCTTTGCTTGGATTTTTTCTTGCTTACCTGAAACTCGGCCATTATTTCAGCACCCAGACTTTTGTGTTAGTACTTTTATGTATGGTTTTTGCCCGGAGTGCCGCGATGGCCTTCAACCGGTTTTTGGACAGGGATATTGATAAGCTCAACCCAAGAACGCAAAACAGAGAAATTCCGGCAGGTATTATTTCCTCCAAATCTGCGCTGACTTTTGTGATTATCAGCAGCCTGTTGTTCATTACAACTACCTGGTTCATCAATACGCTGGTTTTTTATCTGTCTCCAATTGCCCTCCTGGTTGTTTTGGGTTATAGTTATACCAAAAGATTTACGTATTTATGCCATTTTGTGCTAGGTGCAGGATTGGGTTTGGCACCCATTGGGGCATACCTTGCTGCGGGTGGAGGTTTTGAACTCATCCCCATAGTTTTGTCTTTTGCGGTAATGTTCTGGGTATCGGGCTTTGACATAATTTATGCCCTGCAGGATGAAGACTTCGACAAAGAAAACGAACTGAATTCTATTCCCGCCGCCCTTGGAAAACCAAAGGCTCTCAGGCTGTCGAAAGTTTTACATATCATGAGTGGATTGCTTATCATTGCAGCTGCTTATTTACTACAACAGGCTTACCCGGAATTCAGCTGGATGACTTGGCTGGCAACAGTTTTTTTTGTCGCCATGTTGATCTACCAACACTCTCTTGTGAAACCGAACGACCTGTCAAAAGTGAACCTGGCCTTCTTCACTACAAATGGAGTAGCCAGTCTTGTTTTTGGTGGATTGATGATATTGGATATTTTTGTTTGATATGGTTTGACGTGGTTTGGGTTCAATCTCTGTGTTCCCAGTGGCTTCTCCGTGATCTCTGTGGTTAAAAATCCTCTCAAACAAGCAAAACGATACCAGAAAAGATGCTCTCTTGCCAAAAATCACTCCCAACTTGCAATTACACAACTCAAAAAAATGTATTTTTGTAATTAACATACAATCCTGAATTATTTCCAGTCAGGAGAAAAGAAAACTTATCACACACGGGACATCAACGGAACATGGGTAAAAAGACAATTATCGCCATTCTCCTTTTGCTTTGCTTTGCCTTAAATCTTCCTGCACAGAAAAGCAAATTGAAAAAAGCTCAAAAGCATATGGAATCGCTCAACTACAGCGAAGCCATTGATATCTACCACAAAATTTTAGATAAGGACGACCTCCCCGAAGTGAAAATCGCTTTGGCGAATGCTTACGTAAAAAATAAAGATTACCAGGCTGCAGAAGAATGGTTCAGCCAGGTGATTGAATTGCCCGGAACCAAGGCAACTACCTACTTCCAATACGGCAAAGTGCTTTTACAAAACGACAAATGTGAAACTGCCCAGAAAGTTTTCAACGAGTTCCTCAAATTAAAACCTTTTGATCTTCGAAAGCCAACCTTAAAAAACGTTTGTCAGCACACTCAACAACTCAAAGCTAATAGCGGAGAATACGTTATAAAAGATATTATTCTGAATAATTACTTCATCGAAGCTTTGGCCCCGGCTTATTATAAAAACGGTATTGTGTTCGGCGCCATAAAACCATTGGACAGCCTTGGCAACCGTGGACTTTTCGATCTATATTTTGTAGATTTTACAGAAACTGCTGACAACCTTACCTTTGGAGAAGCCGAAAAATTTTCCCTCGACCTGGGCAATACTTCCAACCGGGCCATTGCCACATTTACGCCGGACCAAAAAGAAATCTATTTCACCCAAAACCAAACCGATGCTACCAACAGTGGCATCATCCGGTTGGAAATTGTTTTTTCCATTAATTATGAAACCGGGCAATGGAGCAAACTGCTGCCGCTGCCTTTTAACAATGCCAATTACTCTGTAGCACACCCTTCCCTTTCCGCAGACGGTAATCGTTTGTTTTTCTCATCTGATATGCCCGGGGGATTTGGCGGAAAAGATATTTACGTAGCTTCCTGGGAAAACGGTCAATGGCAGGAACCTGTCAACCTTGGGCCTACCGTCAATACAGACGCTGATGAGATGTACCCTTATTTTCATTCCAGTAATAAACTATTCTTTTCTTCCGATGGTCACCTGGGATTGGGCGGACAGGACATTTTCATGGTAACTGAAAATGAAAACGGACTCTGGGAAAATGTCGTTAATCTTGGATACCCGGTCAATTCAGCTTATGATGACTTTGGTATTATCATGAACGACGACGAATCCAGTGGCTTTTTCACTTCGAACAGGAAAGGACTTGACCGGATTTTCCATTTCAACCGTAATACAGAGAAAACCTTCTGGATGGCCGGAGTTGATGAGGAAAGTGAGCTGGTATTATCTGATATGGAATTGACGACTTCATCCAATAATATCTCTATTGAAAGCACTTCCGACCGTTTTCATAAAGTGACCCTTGAAAAAAACGACTGTTACGATTTCCTTGCAGGGAAACAAGGATACATACCGGAAGATATCCGCATGTGCAATAAGGATATTACGGCCGGAGATACGCTCTACCTGTTGATACAAAAGGAGTTGCAACTCGTTTCCCAGATCAAAGGTATGGTGGTCGATCAATTTTCCGGCAAACCCATTGTCAATGCTTCATTGATGCTCACCAATACCAATACTGGTTCTGTACGGGAATTCGTATCTAATGATACCGGGCAATTTGTTATTGAACTTCCCGGGGATAATTGCTATAGCCTGAAAGCCAGCAAGCAAGACTTTTTTACCAAAAAAATAGACCAGACCTATTGTGTGGAAAGCCAGGAGGTGCGCAATTTCCTCATGGATATTTACATGCAGCCCTTCAAGAGAACTGCTGAGGCAACACCGGACTTACTTGCTTCTAAAACCGGCGATACAGGATTTGAGATTAGTCAGAAAGTATATGAAGAAGACAATTCTGTTGCTTACTTACTCAATCTATACTACGATTCCGGCCGGGCCAGCGTACGAAAGGAAGGTATTGCCGAATTGGAAAAACTATTAGCTCTTTTAAAAGAGAACCCTGACATCATTGTGGAAATAAGTTCCCACACCGACTCCAAGGGCAAAAAAGTGATGAATGAAAAACTCTCCCACCGCCGGGCAAATGCCATCGTCAAATACCTCATCTACAAAGGCATTCCTTCAGATCGGCTTGTAGCTATCGGGTATGGAGAAACCAAGCCGGTTAATGGCTGTGTTGACGGCGTGGAGTGTTCCGAGGAGGATCACCAGCTGAATCGACGGACGGAATTCCGTGTTTTGGGGGTGAAGGAATAGTTTCCCATTTATTAACGCTCTTTCTAAACTTCATTATTCGATATTGGGTGTTGGTTATTCTGCGGTTCTGATCTGCTCTCCGACAAGATCCCGGCACTTCGTGCACGAGGATCAACGGTCGCCTTGGCCACACTCAACTCTACCCAAAGGTATACGTCAAATCAGTGGTTTTTTTACGAAAATCCAGTCTCATAGAGACGACACATAATAGCTGGGTGCGTCAGGGCCTTGCTATGAATTGAGAACCTCTCAGTTCCATCGGAACGGCACAATTAATTGATTATGAGCTCTATTGTGCCGTTCCTATGGAACAGGGTATATATTGCATCTTTACATGGCACTTGCGTACCATGCAATAATATGCCATGCCTCTGGCATTGGCTTTTAACAATTTGAAGCCAATGCTACTTAAAAGCAAAATCGACCAAGGAGAGATTCGCTTACACGTAAGGCAAAACCTTGACCAATTACTCCCATAGCGAGCAACCTGTAACAAGCAATCAGAAACCTGAATCCACGTTCATTTGTTGTTAGAAAAATTTTTTACTTTTAAGCAAAGTTGTAAACAGTTTAAATTGTTGTTAACTTTACGTAAAGGAGAAGGACGTAGGGACAAAGGTTCTAAACGACAAATGATAGGTACCTTTCGTCCTTGTTTCCATTCTTCCTAACGTCCTTCAATTGTATATTCTAAATTTCAACTATGAAAATCTTTAAAATCGCCCTTTTCGCAGTATTGGCAATTGCTTTTACTGTTCCTGCATCCGGGCAAACTTTCAGAAGTCTATTACGCAAAGCCAATACCCAATACGATTTGCATGCCTATAATCTGGCTATTGGCTCCTACCAAGAAGCTCTTGAGAAAAAACCGGATAATATTGAGGCCAAGGCTAAAATGGCCGATTGTTATCGCCGGCTGAATCAAATGGAACAGGCATCTACTATATTCGCTGAAGTTTGCCGCAGCAAAGAAGTTGATAAGATCTATATTTTGATGTATGGCCATGTACTGAAAGCCCTCGGCAAATACGATGTGGCCAAACAATGGTATTTATTATACGCCCGGGATGAAGATGCGGTCATTGGAAATCATTTCGCTCAAAGCTGTGATTTCGCCAAAACTCAATTGGGAGTTACCTCCTCCTATACTGTCACCAATGAGTTCATCAATACCTCGGCTTCGGATTTCGGAGCTACTTTTTATGGCCAACAACAGGTCATTTACTCATCCTCCAGAACAGATATCTACCGGTCATCAGCCGGCTGGACGGGCAAGGCTAACAACCAACTGTTCATTGCCGGTATCGGCGCCAACGGATATCTCGAATCACCGATTTTCCTGAAGAGTAACGAAACCAATGCCTATAATGAAGGACCTCTTTCGTTTTCTCCTGATGGAAAAAGGGTTGCCTATACCAAGAATAATTTTGTAGATGGGACTCGTCAAATCCCTATCGCTGGTCTTGAATTGAGTATTTACACAGCTGATATAGCTTCTAACGGAGAATGGACCAACATTGCCAGTTTCCCTTATAATGGTTCAGGGTATTCAACAGGATATCCTGCATTTTCACCAGACGGCAATGCTATGTACTTCGCATCTGATCGTCCGGATGGATTCGGTGGATTTGACATTTATGTTTCCTACAAATCAGGTAACTCATGGAGTGCTCCTCAAAATCTGGGACCGGTAGTTAACTCACCAGGTGATGAAATTTCTCCATACTTTGATGGAAGTATGCTGTATTTCTCTTCTGACTGGCACCATGGTATTGGAGGTATGGATGTTTTCCGGGCAGAAGAAACTTCCGGTCGCTGGACCAAGATTTTCCACCTCGGAAATGCCATCAACTCCTCTTACGATGATTATGGATTTATCTATGATACCTTCCGTAATGTAGGATATCTGACCTCCAACCGTTTAAATGGCCGGGGCAGTGAAGATATTTACCGGGTAAATCGTTCCGCAGATTATGTGGTTATCCGGATCACAAATGCTGTTGACGGATCACCGGTCCCAAATGCCCTGGTGGACTTCAGCAATTGTGGGGAAAAAGCATACCGGGCAGATGAAAGAGGAATTTACAGTTTCCAGGCCGTACAGGGACTTACCTGTAACCTGATCATTAAAAAAGAAGGTTATCAAACCGCGACAGTACAAATATCCACACTCGGCACCAATACCAGCAGAACCTATGATGTGGCCATGAGCCGCGTTGGAGAAGCTTATGCGGGTAGAGTTGTTGATTATTCCACTAACCAACCGGTGTCCAATGTCGTGGTTACAGCCACCAATCAGGCAACCGGAAGTTCTGCCCAGGTTCAAAGTGATGGAACCGGAACTTATTACCTGTCATTGAGCCCGTATTCTACCTATGTTTTACGTTTTTCAAAACAAGGTTATCAGGACCTCAATGTCAATATTCGTACGGAAGATGGGTTTGATCGTAGCATATTGGGCGTGATTTCCTTCCTGCCTACTTCAGCCGCCACCGGTGTAGGTGAGGATCCGTATGTAGATGCACCGGATGGACCTGTGCAGCCGGAAGAAACCATCGAAAGTGGTTTTGCAGTTCAGATCGCTGCTATAAAAACTCCGGAGATTGAACTCTATCAGGGCCTCAGTGACCTTGGAACAGTTTATGCTAAAGAGATTGATGGACTTTACAAGATCAGGGTGGGTACTTTTGAAACCAGAGCCGAAGCCGATCGCGCAAAAAATGCCATCAAAAAACGTGGCTACAAAGGGCCTTTTGTAGTGACTGAAGACGGAGTAACCGGAATCAAAGGCGGTGCTGATACTACTCCAACTCCCGGCACTCCGGATTATGGTGATGCTCTTGGACGGTATAAAGTTCAACTTGCGGCATATACCAACACCAAATGGTTTGATGATTCAGAAATCAAAGACCTCGGTGTCATTGAAGAGCGTCAAAAAGGGAAATATACCGTAAAATATCTGGCTGGTTTTGACAGCCTCAGCGAAGCCAACTCCGCTTTGAGAAAAGCCAAGGCCGCCGGTTTTAATTCTGCCTTTGTTGTAGAAGACATCAACGGTGAACTCAAGAAAGTGAAATAATCACTTCTCAGGAATACGTAAAAGGGGTTTTGCTCGAAAGCAAAACCCCTTTTTTTGTATCTCTTCGATAAGGTGTCGCCTTGGCTACTCGAAAGCCTTTGCAAAGGCAAAATCGACCAATGGGAGATTGGCGTGCACGAAGTGCGGGAACCTTGATTAATCTCTACTCAGAAACCAGAAACTAGCAACAAGAAATCAGCAACCAGTCCCTATTCTGACCAATCCAACTCCCCTTCTTCCATCAGCATCGGATTCCATTGTATCTCTGTTACCTTACCATTTTCCAGCCAGAAATTCATTCCGAAAAGCGTGGAAGCGATCAATTCCTGGGATGGATTCTCCAAAGAGGAATGATCCTCATATTCAACTTCACCGAAATCCATATCATTAAGAACGGCTGTCAACCCATCTTTTGTAAGTCCGATGATAGGAGTTCCTTCCAGTCGATATTCCTCTCCGGAAACGGATAAACTTACGAGTACCCAGTCGTTAGCGGCTTCAAAACTGGCGGATAATTCCAATTCATCATAGTGCCAAATTTCCTCAAGATCTTCATGCTCTTGATCCGGGTCAGCAAAAGACTCTTTTTCAGTAGGTTGTCCAAGAGTTTCCACCACCTGATCCCGGGACATGCCAAAGGAAAGATCTCCAACACCTATTCCTGGTTTGATTATGTATTTCGGTTCTGTCATAGGTTTATGCTAATTTGGTTAAAATTCAGATTGCTGGTTGCTGGTTACAAGATTCTGGTTATTCAAATAAAATGAACTTTACCAGGCTAAAATATCCTGCTCGGCAAATTGAAAAATGTCCTTGATCATTGTCCTTACCTCCAGAAGGCTTTGAGTGTAAGTTTCCGCTTTCATTGGATCATCTACTACTGCTTTGGGAAAGGGGACATCACTGGTCTTATATTTTGTATCCAAAACTTCCTGATATTGGACAAACCTGTTTTCGTAATTATACCTGAACATCTCCGTAAATTTATACATGGCTGCCCAATGGTGATAAAACAATTCCGGGCTTGTCTGCGGATCATTTTCCAATTGGCTCATTTGTTCAATTACCGCATTTAAATGATGGATGGCCGTGGCTGCAATGATTTTTTCCCAGTTATCGAGAATAATAGGCTTTTTCGCTATCATTAAATCATAATTCTTTTCGACAATGGCTACCCTGCCTTCATAAAAAGCATCATACACCGCCCTGGAGAAGTCAGTTCCTGTTTTGGAATCAATGTCCCGTTGGGCAGCCATTCTCGCAAAATGATAATTGTATTCTGTTTTGAAATCAATCCTGTCGTCGATATCAAAATTGTCTTTATAGTTGCCCCCATTTTCAAAATCTACAAGTTCTTCATCTGAGAAATCATGGAAATTCCTCGCCGTCCCATAATAACCAAAGGCTTCATCCCAATGATGTTCCATCCAGGTATAATACAATTCTGTGGCTCCCGGAAACCAAACTATGGAATCATTATAATCATTTTCCACATATCGAAAATAAACGTACAGACCATGTTCCAGCATAGCTGCTCCCAGGCCTGTTAGTTTGAACATCTGCAACATATCATAACCTGTTGACTCCTCAATGTATACCTCATAGGTACCGAGTTTTGAGTCATCCTGAGAATAATCCGCAATCGTATTGCACCAATGTGCCATGTCAGCATGTACCTGCTCTGCATTGGGTCCGTTCACCCTTTGTTTAAGATCCCGAACCGGAGAAATATCCCTAAGGGTTTCAAACACAAGTGGAAGGTCGGTCTGCGTTAAAGTCGGCCCTTCGATGGTCTGGGCATCGTTCTCATAATATTTGTAAAGATCTTCAAAAGAAACAGGGGTTGCACCGGGTGAGGCCAGTCCTTTGACAAGGATCTCAAAATCCTGAACAATCAGGTTCCTGACAACCTGGCCCGTATTGGCTACGTTTGGGTGGCCGTCATATTCAAAATGGTATACGTAAGGTTGGGTTTTTGGATCAATAGGTTCAGGGATGTCATCATCTTGCCGGTTACAGCTGAAAAAGCAAAAGATCAACACCAGAAGACCAAAAAAAAGTCGGGAAGCAAGACTTTTCATCAATAAAAGATTTACAGCCTTTTGGAAGGACAATAATTAAAAAATCAAGGTTTTCTGGAACCTAAAGCTAATCATTTTTTCTGAGAACGGAATTGTTTTGAGATAGATTCAAACTGCTGTCACCGGAAGGGTTTTTTATTAATTTTACGGAACTGATTTTCGGAACTGAGCACTCACGCCTCAACAAAAATCAATTCGAAATCATTGCAGCAAATACTCAATATCTCCCTTAGAGAAGGCCATTTTTTCACTCTGGCCAATAATGTCTTCTGCCAACTGGCTCTTTTTTTCCTGGAGTTTCAGGATTTTTTCTTCTATACTTTCCCTGGTAATAAATTTCACAGCAAAAACATTCTTAGTCTGCCCGATCCGGTGAGCTCTGGCAATGGCCTGTTGCTCCGTGGTCGGATTCCACCAGGGATCGAGGATGAATACATAATCGGCAGCTGTCAGGTTCAACCCTACCCCACCTGCTTTTATGGAGATCAAAAATGAGCGAACGGATTCATCATTCTCAAATTTCTTCACTTCCGCCTCCCGCTGGTTGGCTGTGACACTTCCGGTCAACCAGGAATAGGCTTCTCCCCGGCTTTCCAATTCAGCCCTGAACATTTCCAAATACTTCACAAAAGAGCTAAAAATCAAAACCTTATGGCCGGATTTCTGAATAATCTCCCATTGCTCCATCACTTCATGGAATTTACCGCTATCCTTTTTATATTCCGGTTTCACCAAAACGGGATGATTAACCAGCTGTCTGAGCTTGGTCAGAGTTTGCAAAACGAGTAATCTGTATTTGCCATCGGAAGCATCAAAATTTTCAAGTAAATAATTTCTTGCAGCAGACTTCTCCCGTTCGTACAATTTCTTCTGCTCACTTGTCATCTCCGTGTACAGAATCCGGGTTGATAAGGGCGGAAGGTCTTTGACCACTTCTTCTTTGGTCCTGCGTAAAAGATATGGCTGAACCAAAGATCTCAACCGATCCTTCTTTTCTTCGTTCTGCATCCTTTCAATTGGACGAATGAATTCTTTTTTGAAAAAAGAAAATGATCCCAGCAAATCAGGATTTATGAACTGCATTTGCGACCAAAGGTCAGACAGGGAGTTTTCAATAGGCGTACCACTCAGGGAAATTTTATGCTTTGCCGTCAACTCATTCAAGGCTTTAAAAACTTTACTCTCCCTGTTTTTTATTTGCTGACTTTCATCCAAAACGATGTATTCGTAAGCTTGCTGATTCAACAACTCCACATCCCTGGAAGCCGTCTGGTAAGTAGTGAGGATAACATCAAATCTGTTGAGCAAGCGGATATCTTTATGGCGTTTTTGTCCTACATGACGATAGATGGTCAGGGAAGGAGCAAACCGCATGAGTTCTTCCTGCCAGTTAAAAACCAGAGAGGCGGGTAAAACGATCAAAGCATTCAGCGGATTGAGGAATTGATCGTCAGCGGCAGCTTTGA
This sequence comes from Bacteroidota bacterium, assembly GCA_008501835.1. Classification (GTDB taxonomy): domain Bacteria; phylum Bacteroidota; class Bacteroidia; order Chitinophagales; family Saprospiraceae; genus BCD1. Next base: position 8,020 of record QQUB01000323.1, on the reverse strand, counting down.
AGAGATCCAGTTGACCCGGAGCTTTTTCTTTTTTGGGAGTGTAAGCTTTATTCTCCTTGGCATGAAGTAACATAGCAATAGTCTGCAGGGTTTTACCCAGTCCCATGTCATCGGCCAAACAAGCACCCAATTCATTTTGATAAAGTTCAACCAGCCACTTAACTCCATCCAATTGATATGGTCGCAATTCAGCTTTTAATAATTTCGAAATTTTAAAATCCTTAAGCGGTTGTTTTCCGTTTTGATCATTCCTGGCCTGCAGGCCCATTTTTTCAAGAATAGTAAACTGACTTTTGACCAGTTTGAGCTGTTCTCCGGAATGTTGGGCAAATTTGAAAAATTCGCTGTATTTATTCATCCACTCCTTCGGAATGACAAATACCTTCCCGTTTTTCATCCTGAAGTAGGGATTTCCCTCCCGAATGTTCTTTCCCAGCCTTGAAAAAGGAAAGGTCACGTCTCCAACCCTGACAACCGCATGAATATCAAACCAGTCGTTGATCTTTTTTACATCCATGGACAAACTGGGAACATGCAAATGTATTTCTTCCCCATCAACCAAAGGTGATTTCACTTCAAACCCTGCTTTTTCCAGGTTTTTCCGGTTGTTGGAAAGCCACTCAATCATTTCTGTGGTTGCCTCTCCATTCATTTGATTGGTTTCACCCGATTGAAAATAACTCCCTACTGAGTTTTCCAAACCAAATGACTTAAACTTCTCTACAAAACCAGCTTCCCTTCCAATATCCCTGGAAACTCTGACTATAGTTACTTCATCATTCCTGAATTCAATGGATGTCCGTTTTTCCTTTTTTTCATGCCAGTTGAATTGAACTCCGGTATAAAGCATCTGCAAGGTCAACCCCCACTGATCATTGAAAAAATTACGTACAAGCTCCACCCTGCTTCCCAGTAATGTATCATTGGCTACTACCTCAAATCCTTCGGCGTCAATATCCACTTTTTCTGCTACCTTGAGAATAAAGGTTTTAAAGTAGGCTTTTACAGAAGCCTCAGGAATAATTACCTCGTCTTTTGTCTGAAAAGGCTTGACCATATTTCCATTAATATGATCAATTTTGAATAGCTTATAATCAGCAATAACCCAGGCAGGATGGTTACATACAGGCGTTACATCTTTTGTGCTGATGAGCCATTTATCCCCATTTTCGGATAGTGTCAGGCGATACAAAACCTTTCCGTCTGTCTTATTGAATGTAAGGTGTGGTGTAAGGAAATGCTGACCGGTTTCCACAATGAACTGGTGAACCAATATTTTCCTTTCAGCATCATAACTTAAGGGTAAACTGTGTTTGGCGATCAGGCTTAAAAACTCATCCAGGTTGCGATTGACGTATTTAAGAATGGCTTTTTTCACCTCTGCCTCTTTCATTAAAAAATTCAGAGGTAATTGCTTACGCTTATTTGTATTAAATTTCCCCTCCAGAGCGGCAGGCTGCAAAAGATCGATAATCTGCAGTAACTTTTCCCGAACAGCGTCGATGGTCAGACCGAATCCTTCTATGGTATGTGCCAGTGCTTTTTGACGTATATGAGCAAACATGCCCTGCTTATCCACCGTAACAATAAAAGCATTGGGCAGGAATAACCCCTGGTCAATTTCGTAAAGATTATAAACCACTTCAAGCTGTGGCTGCACAGATGTTGATTTCATGGACATTCGTCACCCTGGGAAAATTAGCAAAGGAGCGAAGGTAACAAATTGCCACCTTCTTCAAAATGGAATTGAGTGATTTTACGTAATTTTTATCCTACGATTTCCATCACGGTTGGTTCTTCCCTGACCCAAGTGATCTGAGAATCAAGGCCGTATCCCTCCAGGCGGTTGTGATAGTAATAAAGTACTTTGAAATTCTGGCTGATTATCTTGCCCTTTTTATTAATCATCAACGGGTTCAAGGTGTGGAAACTACCCATTCTTGTAATCCCCATTTTGATGAGATTTTCGAGGTCACCTTCTACTTCTCCTGACAATTGAACTTCACCTTGTTTTTTCATTTCAACCAGAACATCCCTCAACTGTCGAATAACATCCGTCAATTGTTCCCTGGAAAATTCATAATCTTCCGGTGGCAATCTGAGAATACCATAGAGGTCCAACCGGGAATTATGCCTTTTCAGGATTTCAAAGGCAGCGAAAGCCACCAGGTGACTAGAGAGTACAATATTGTCTTTTTTGAAACGGTCGACAATCTTCTCTGCCAGTGTTTTGGTGTATTGTGACTCCCGTTGAATATCTTCCGTTACTTCTCCGTCGGAAACAAAATATTCTTTAACCTCGATCTTATTCCCGTATTTGTCATAACTGTTTCCTTCCGCATCCACCGGATTACCGAGCACATCCATCGGTTGACCCAGGGAAATGACGATCTCATTACTCTTTGAGAATAATTGCCAAATAAATTTAAGTATCAACCTGGGACTGTAAGATCCGTCCCGGGAAACAAAATACTGTTCTCTTCCCACCCGGCGCAGATGTTGTTCGATCAAGTGTTTAGCCTCCAGCACAAAGTGGTATCCCAAAATAAGCGGTACAACGAAAACCTTATCATCCTTTCCGTTTTGGAAGATGCCTCTTTGGGCTTCAACGATCGTTCCCAACAAACCCAATTTCAGGTGATTTTCCAAGGCTCCTGAACGGCCACGAGTTCCTCCGGGGAAGAATAAACTGTTCACCCCGCGTTGAATAGCCAGGTTAGACATCCCCTTCAGGGTTTCGAGATAAATACTGTTTTTCTTACGTCGATCTACCCGGTAAGCCCCCAGGCGATTCATATAATAAGCAGCTGGACCGAAATTGTAAAGATTCAATCCGGCGCCATAGGCAAAAGAAGGTAAACCAACTACCTCATCCAGCGCATATCCGATGAGGATGGAGTCCAGATTACTGAAATGTGTCGGAGCGACCACAAGGGTACCTTTTTGCATCAGCTGGCGAATGGTTTCCACCTCTCCCCTTACCTTGATCTTATCCTGAAGTTTGAACTCACTACTCCAGATCCTTTTGTAATTTCTTCCGGCTGCAGTATTGAGCAATCTCGTGAAAAAGAAATACAGGAACTTCCTGGCAAATTTAAAGGTGCTGATCTTGAAAGTACCAACGATCTCCTCGGCATAACGGTGGATGATGGTTTCCAAAATTTCCTTATTGGCCTTTAAGGCTTGATTATCGGGTTGGTCCAAAGACTCCTTCACCAGTTTTTTCTTAATCCTGCTCCAGAACTGGCGTTCCTTGGGAGGGTCCACCTTCCAGGGTTCTTCCTTGATTCGGATCTGTTCTTTATATACGGTTTTGGCAATGGTATCCGTTACCTGGGTTGGTTTTTTTCTAAGCACCCGGTCCATGGTGAATTCTTCAATCTCTTTTACAAAAGCTTTACGATCCTGGTGCAATTTATAGATCGGCCAGTCTTCGATATTCGGCCATATCTGAGGATGTTGTTTATTTTTATCTTCCATTGTTTCTTTGAATTAAATTGTTCGGCCGCCCCTGTTATTCAGCAACTTTCTCATTTACATCTGCTATAAGCCCTAAAATATCATCTCTTCCGATATTTTTTCTGGAAGAAGTGAAAAATTCCATGGGTAACTCTTCCCAGGTCTTCAGGATCTCCTGACGAATATTTTCGACATTCTTTTCCAGTTCTCTTTTCTTCAACCGATCCGTTTTAGTGTATACAATGACAAAAGGAATACTGTTCTCCCCCAGCCAATTCATGAAATCAATATCGATTTTTTGCGGGGCGATATTGGAATCCACTAAAACGAAGGCACAAAACATGGTTTCACGCTTAAGGAAATAGCCTTTGATCATCTTTTTCCAGCTCTCCCGCATCTTTTTGGAAATCCTGGCATATCCATAACCCGGCAGGTCAACCATATACCATTTTTCTTCGATAAGATAATAATTTAGATGCTGGGTTTTCCCGGGCGTGTGAGAAACTCTGGCAATATCTTTGCGATCGCATAACATATTGATCAAGGAGGATTTCCCAACATTGGATCTGCCGATGAAGGCATATTCCGGCAATCCATCTTTGGGGCAAGACGATACTTTTGGAAAACTTCCTATGAATTCAACTGCATTAATCTTCATCAAACTTATCACTTATGTTATGAATCCAATAACCAATAATTAAACCAATTATTCAGGCTAAAGTCAAAAAAACATCTCCGTTAATAAAAGGAAACAGAGAAACTTTCGTTTTAAGACGGCACAAAATTAGTCAAAAAAAACAAGAAGGGATTCCAAAATCATTTTATGGCTCTGGCCTGATTTGCAGTTTTTAGGTGAAAATCGCCTATAAAATGGGGGATTTCATAGAACAAATTTGAAAAATATTAATTGAATAAGTATAAATTGTATTTTTGCAAAAGGCATAAGGAGCATGTCTGAAATTAAACATACTAATTCACACCAACCGATGAAAAAAGTCATACTTCCTTTGGTATTTCTAATCATGGGGCTTTCCGCTAATGCCCAGTTCTTTAAGATTGGCATCAAGGCTGGAGCCAGCACTACCAATCTCAATCCACCTGAATTGAACATCCTCGATATTAATGGTGTTCAAAACCTCAAACTCGCCCTTAAAAATGCCCAATACGGTATTCATGGCGGTGTCGTATTCCGTTTCAAATTTGGTAAGAGTTTTATGATAACTCCGGAAGTTTTATTGAACTCCAACAAAGTTGATTATTCCATTGTGGACATCAACAACTCCATGGTGACAGACAGTATCCTGAGCGAAAAGTATCAATATATCGATATACCGTTTATGTTTGGCTACAAATCCGGCCCCATCAGGCTCCACGCAGGTCCTGTCGCACATTTTTACCTGAACAGCACCTCGGAATTACTCGACAATATAGACGGCTACGAACAAAACTTTGAAGATATCACACTCGGCTGGCAGGCAGGTCTGGGTCTGGACCTCTGGAAGTTCACCGTTGATTTCAGATACGAAGGCAACTTCTCTAAATTTGGCGACCACATCGTCTTTTTTGGCAATGAATATGCTTTTGATCAATCTCCCTCCAGGTTCCTTTTGTCTGTTGGATTTGTATTCGGAGAATACTATCGTTAAGATTTAGCACATTGTACTATTTTTTTTAAATACGAAAATGCCTGGATGCTAAAATTAATCCTTCAAAAATTTCAATAGAATATCTTAGTCCATCGGGACGTAATATCGGTAACATGACCATCGCAGATGCCCTCGCCAGACTCACAGAAACCCTCACCCCGATCTACGGATCAGGAGAGACCCGCAGCCTGGTGCGCATTGTGGCTGAAGATGTCTTCGGCACCTCCAACCTCCAACACAGCAAAGTCCTCAGCGATACCGACGAAGCCTACTTCTCAGAGATACACATGCAATTGCTTTCCGGCAAACCTTTACAATACGTACTTGGCAAGGCCGACTTTTACGGATATGTCTTTCATGTAAATGAACATGTGCTCATCCCCCGGCTTGATACGGAGGAACTGGTGCACCTTATACTGGAATCGCTGCCAAAAAATGAAGGCCTTTCCGGCCTGGACATTGGTACGGGTAGCGGGTGTATACCCATTGTATTGAAAAAGAAACGGCCCAATTGGGATGTACAAGCTCTTGACGTAAGCAGAGAAGCCCTTATCGTAGCCCAAAAAAATGCCCAGGACCTTTCAGCTGAATTAACCTTCCATCAGCTGGATATTCTTAATAAAAAGGAATGGCCTAATCTCCCGGTTTTTGATTTTATAGTGAGTAACCCACCCTATATACCTGAAAAAGAAAAAGATCTGGTCCCAAGATTTGTAAAGGAATTTGAACCTGGCCTGGCTTTATTTGTAGAGGACGAAGATCCTCTGAAGTTCTATCGCACCATTGCTGATTTTGCACAAACCCACCTCTCCCCTGGCGGACAACTGTTTTACGAAACCAACGAATTCAATGCTGACAAGGTTGTTGAAATGCTCAATGAAAAAGGGTTTACAAATGTGGAATCCATAAAAGACATGAGCGGTAAAGACAGAATGGTATCCGCGTCATTTTCTAATCAGTTCATTGGATAATTCACCAATTAATCGATCTGTTTCCAATTAAAAAATAAGAAAAGGTTAAAGTCTAACCCAGTGCCGACAATTTTACTATTTTGCGACCATTAATAACCAAAATATTTAAAATGAAAGTAAAAACTATTTTGACATTGATGGCTATTATGGTAGCCTACACCGCCTTTGGGCAAAAATTCATTCCTGCTTTTGACACCTTTTCCGGTAAGAAAGTGGCTTATGTAACCCTTGAAGACGGCACCCAGGTACAGGGAACCATAAAGGACCTTGACCGTAAAAAAGGACAGATCGAATCGATCAAACTCAGAACCGGCGACGGTAAAAAAGTCGAATACGCTGCTGAAGAGATCAAACATATGTATCTTCCTCCCAGTGGTTTTGACAAGTTCGCAAAAACCTTGGATTTCATGAATGATGCCACCCAATGGGGAGACGATATTGACGCTGAAGTGATCCAAAAAGGTTATGCCTATATTGAAAAAACAGAGGTGACTTATAAAAAGAAAACCCGAGTGCTTTTGATGCAATTGGTTAACCCTTCTTTCACCGGCAAAATGCGCGTTTATACCGATCCTTACGCCAGGGAAACCGCTTCTATTGGTGTTGCAGGACTTACTGTAGCTGGTGGTGATGAGAAATCCTACTTCATTAAAAAAGACAACAATCCAGCTTTCAAACTGGAAAAGAAGGCATATAAAGAAAGCTTCAAGATTATTTTTGAAGAATGCCCGGAGTTGTTGAAAAAAGTAGGGAAAAAACCTGACTGGCTTCAATTTGCCGAACATGTAGCAGAGTATAACCAATGTACTAAGTAAACTCAGTCCACAGTTTTCAGTCTTCAGTAAAAAAATAACTGCGGACTGAGGACTGAGGACTGAGGACTGAACCCTACCTGGACACCCCCGCTACCATCATCACCTGTATCAATTGTTTCAGCACATCATTCAGATTATTAATAGCTAAAGGAATATCCCAATTTTCCTTATTCCGCGATTCAACATAATTCGAAACGGACCTAAGCTGTAAAAAAGAAACACTTTCCAGCAGGCAAACATAGAAAAAGGCCGCACCTTCCATCGTTTCCAGGTCAGCTGTATATAACTCCTGAATCTTTTTGATTGACACTTCATTGCCGTGCACCTTGTTGACGCTGATGGCTGTTGCTTTTGGGAGAAAGTCAAAGGCTTTTGCGGATTCATTGATCAATTTGCCATGGATGAAAGGAGGTTGATTAAGCTCGATCAATCCCATGGTATGTACGCTTGAAAAAGAACCATCCGCCTCTTCCACACCAATATCTGCAAACTGATCCTCCACGACCTGAACTACATCGCCAATGTTAAGTTTCCTGTTGAAGGCTCCAGCTATTCCGGCATTCACCACCAGGTCGAAGTTTTCGGAACCAAGCATTCTTCCCAAGGCATAGGCTGTTAATGGCAGCCCCACCCCGGTTATAAGCAAACTTACCTCCATTTGATCATGGACATACCGATAATTGCCCGTCTGGCGGAAATTACTTTTGAGAAAGTCTTCCAGTGGAGTGATCTCAAAACTGGTGGCGGAAACGATGAGTAATTTTTGCATGGTTTTAATTTTTGGGAGTAAACCCGTTAAGGATAAGTTCCAGCGCGTTCTCTATATGCCGTTTTTCAACATAAGTCTGTCCAATCACAAATCTCAACACATATTTACCATCAATTTTGGTATGTGATAAGAACAGTTTCCCGGATTTATTTAATCTATCCTTAAGTTGTTCATTCAATTCATTGAGCTCCTCTTCTGACTTTCCAACTAGTTTATATCGAAAGCAAGTAAAATTCAGAATCGGATCCAAAACCAATTCAAAGTCAGGGTGTTTTTCAATTTCAGCAGCAAAGAATTCATTGAGGGCAATATGTTCCCTCAGCCGCTTACGGATCCCCTCAAGGCCAAAACTCCTCATCA
>QQUB01000096.1 GCA_008501835.1 Bacteroidota bacterium | reverse complement strand
GTCGGGCACCCTTATGGGTTGAAATATTCAGCTACACAGGGAATCGTTTCCAATCTGAAACAGGAAGCCAATGAAATATCCTACATCCAGCACGATGCAGCATTGAATCCCGGGAACAGCGGAGGCCCTTTAATTAATAATAAGGGAGAAGTTGTGGGGATCAATACTTTCATTGTCAAGGACTCTAATAACATTGGATTTTCATTGCCGGCGAATTATATCACAAAAGCCATTGAAGAGTTTGGAAACATCAAAGGTGATGAGGCGGTTCGTTGTCACTCCTGTGCGAATATGGTTTCCAATCTGGATATCAAGAACGGATATTGTAACCATTGCGGTACCCGTTTGCAGTTGCCGAGTGAGGTGGAGGAGTATGAACCGGCAGGATTGGCATTGACCATTGAAACCATTCTGGAAAGGACAGGACACAATGTTGCACTCGCCAGACGTGGAGCCAATAATTGGGAGATCAAACAGGGGAGCGCTTTGATCAATATCGTTTATCATGAGAAGTCCGGGCTCATTACGGGAGATGCCTATTTATGTTTATTACCTAAAAAAGACATCGAACACCTGTATGAGTATTTGCTGAAGCAAAATGGGAAAATGGACGGTTTGAACTTTAGCGTGAAAGATCAGGATGTGATATTGTCGCTGCTGATATTTGACAGATATTTCAATGTGGAAACAGGTTTGAAACTTTTTGAAAACCTTTTTGCCAAAGCCGATTATTACGATAATATTCTCGTGGAAAAATTCGGCGCTTCCTGGAAATATGATGTTGAATAATAAAATAAAGAAAGCAGCGTTTTTATTATTGCCCGCCTCTTTTAGGCATCAGGGAAAATAAACCACCTACACAAAGAAAAATTCAGTAAGACAGTAGAAAATCAGTTGTTTTTCTCTGACAAAGTTTTTATTGCCAAATAAATGTATGAAACACCAGTGAAAAGGCAATAAATGTACAGAATAATACCAAAATACTTTCTTTAACAAATTTTGTGCAGTTATATTGAAAGACATTCCCTATAATTGTAGCTCGAATAAAATTTGTACTCAAAGTCAGTGTTTTTAAATTTAATAATTTGAGTATTTCAGGAAAGCAGTTTTACAAACATCAAAGTATGAAGACGTTCAAATCCTTATTGGTTAGCTTTGTGCTAATACTTGGCGCGGCAGGCATAAGCGCGCAGGATATCCATTTTTCTCAGTTTTACCTTTCTCCCCTCAACCTGAATCCGGCGATGACAGGGGTCATGAACTGTAATGTCCGTTTGGTTGCGAACTACCGTAACCAGTGGTCCAGTGTTTTGCGTTCCAATGCGTACAACACTTATTCAGTTTCCTATGATCAGCGTTTCCCGGTAGGTCATTACGACTATTTCGGAATTGGAGGTACTTTTTGGGGCGACCGTGCAGGTGAAGCTGATTTTGCGACATTAACCGGAAAATTGTCGCTTTCTGATAGTAAGAAAATGGGTGGTGACCGCAACAGCGGAAACTATCTCGTAGTGGGCGCCGAAGGTGGTGTTGCCCAACGCAGTCTTGATTTCCTGAAATTGAGATGGGGTACCCAGCATGATGGACTGGGGCATTTTGATGAGAATATAGACCCGATGGAAGACGGGTTTGATCGTGATAATTTCATTTTCGCTGATCTTGCGGCAGGATTGCTGTGGTTCATGGTTTTTGATGATCACAATAACCTTTACTTTGGTGGGGCTTACAATCACCTCAACCGTTCAAATCAATCATTCAGCAGTAACTCAACAGACCTTCTCTACAGCAGATACACTTTCCACGCGGGTGGTGAGTTCCTGATGGGAAATCGTTTGTCTTTGTTGCCAGGAGTGATCGTGATGAGTCAGGGACCTTCCTTCCAGGTGAATGCAGGTACCAGTTTCCGCTTCTTATTGAGCAAAGGGCGTGATTCCTACCAGGCATTCCAGATTGGATTGTGGTCAAGGATCTCGAACAAAATCCAGACCGGAGTACTTAACGATGCAGCCATCATTTCTACTCGTTTTGATTATGATGCTTTCAGTATCGGATTCAGTTATGATATCAACGTTTCTCCATTGCGTGCCGCCAGTAAATCACATGGTGGTTTCGAATTCGCAATGGTTTATAAGATTTGTGGCCCTGTAAGAAGAGGCGTTTACTGCCCTAACTTCTAAGCAAGCAGGCTCAAAATATTGAGTTTTTAACTCACCTTACCTCCCGGGAAGTGTTCTTTTCGGGAGGTATTTTTTCCAATCCAATCTCTACTCCCCGGTATATATGTTTTTAGACGTCTAGATTTTTAGATATTTTGACGTACGCTAAATCTAAAAACCTAACAGTCTAAAAGTCTCGTCCGTTTCTTGAAAAGATAATGAACAATATCCTTTCAAGTCAAGGATTGGTTATTAGCGTTAATTCAATTAAATTTGCATTCGAAACCCATTGGAGTTATAGTAAGTCTGAGAATAATTTTAAATTTTTATTTTCAGAAAATGTTTTTTCAAGCAGGAGGATGAATGGATGATTGGTTTTTGTTATCCAACTATCCAGTTTTCCTGTTTCTGAATAAAATATTTTTCCGGACGATAGAAAGAGCTTCAGTTAAAAGAGCTTAAATAATCCCAAAGAATAAACCGGAATTTTAGACAACTTCATGTAAAAATTTGAAACATGTTTAGCACAAAAGACAAAAACGAATCGGGCAAGTCCGGTTCTTTCAATCCAACTTCATCAGGTCATTCCCTCAACAGTGTTGTTAAAGGCACTTCACTCGAAGGTACTATTAAAGCCAGCAGTGATATTCGTATTGACGGAAGCATCAAAGGAAAATTATTCGGTGATGCCAAGGTTATCATCGGTCCTACCGGTTCGGTGGAAGGTGAGATCAAATGCCAGAATGCCGTAATTGAAGGTAAATTTGATGGTGTACTGAATGTTAAAGAATTGCTCAACGTCAGGGAAAATGCTATAGTTAACGGTGAAGTAACCACCGGAAAGCTCATCGTCCAGTCAGGAGGTATTTTCAATGTGACAACCTGTTCCATGGGCGGAGGTAACCCTTCGTTGCAGCCTAAAAAGCAGGAAAGTGGCAAATCAGGAAAGCCCGTCGGGGCCTAAAGACGATCAAAAGAAGAAATCCAAACGTCATGTAAAAAATTACATGAAATACTCGGGAATGGGCATCCAGATGGGGCTTATCATAACCATCGGCGCTTTTGCGGGCCAGAAGCTCGATGCCCATTACCAAACTTCCAAGCCTTATTTTACCGTTGCACTCGCACTATTTTCTACCTTTGCGGCTCTTTACATCGTACTCAAAGACTTTATCAAAAAAGAAGATGACAAATGAGCTCAAAGAATTTTTTGACCAATCTGGTAATCGCAACCCTGATTGCCGCGGCTTTTATTTACGGACTTAGTTTTGTTAAGTCCCTGGAGCCTTATAGTTTGTTGGGATGGGGGAGCATCCTTTTCTTTGTTTTGTGGAGCATTCTGATGTATTTCATTTCACGGAAAGCTGCTGCCAATGAAAATAAGAATGTCTTTACCAATGCCATCCTCGGTTTTACCTTTGCCAAACTTTTCATTTCTGCGGGTATCGTTTACGCTTTTTTCAGAATAACAGAACCTGATTCCAGGCTTTTCTTAATTCCTTTTTTCGGCGTTTATCTTATTTACACTATTTTTGAAACCCATTTCATGATGAAATTGGGCAAAACACAGCAGACCAATGATAAGTGAGAACATGAAAGTGAACGTAAACGATGGTCAGTTTGAGTTCACTAATCTGAATCCGCAAGATCTGGATATTGTTAAGGCGGACAATGGGCAGTACCACATTTTACACAACAATAAATCTTTCCTTGCAGAGATCCTTGAGGTCGATTTTGTTGAAAAAACCTTTGTCATTAAAGTAAATGGTGACACCTTTTCGTTGAAAATTTCAGATGAATATGAACAACTGGTCGAGAAACTTGGTTTATCTGTTGACCAGCATGAAGTCATCAAGGATATCGTAGCACCGATGCCAGGGCTGATTCTCAATGTATTAGCTGAGCCCGGGCAGGAGATCGAAAAAGGCGATCAGTTGCTGATCCTGGAAGCTATGAAAATGGAAAACGTAATAAAATCCCCCGGAAAAGGCAGTATCAAAAGTATTGAAGTATCCGAAGGACAAGCTGTTGAAAAAGGACAGTTATTGATCATTTTGGATTAAAGGGCAAAGAGGAAGAATGGAAAATGGAAGGGGTGTGATCAACTATCCAATTTTCCAACATTCCAACTTTCCTTTGGTATCATTTGTAAACTTTCAGCTGGATAGCATTGGGTTTGGGATGATCAGGATTTAAACATGCAAATAATTAAATGCAGGAAAAAATTGTACAAGGTTTTTCAAAATTATCCAAGGAAGAGAAGGTTGATTGGGTAGTAAAGAATTATTTCAGTTCATCTGGTGACACTGCCAGTGGTGTAAAAGAAGAGTTGCGCAAATTTTGGATATCTGAAGAGGGACTTCAGCGAACCTTTGACAATTTCAGTGAAAATACCATCAGCAACTTCAACCTTCCCTTTGGAGTCGCTCC
>QQUB01000488.1 GCA_008501835.1 Bacteroidota bacterium | reverse complement strand
CCAGCTGGGATGACTATAACGAATTCCAGGATAGAGCCAAAGTGGGATGGCAAGCTGGTATCGATGCGCGTTTCGGACGTTTCCTGTATTTCAGTCCTGGTATCCATTACCAGAGTTTTACCATGAGAAATGTAACCAGAGATGAGTTGGAAGGTGGATTCCAAATCGGTGATGAAACGACCATCCAAAGTCTGAAAATGCCTTTGAATGCAGGATTTAAGATTCCATTGATCGGTGTTCGTGCCCAGGCTGGTATTACACCAAGTTATGTGCTAAATATCAAAACTCCAAACGGTTCAAACATTGGTACAGAGCCTTTGAATAAGGTTGGTTTAGCCACTAACCTTGGCGTTGGAATGGATATTTTATTCCTTACCGTTGATTTGACATGGGAAAGAGCAAGAGTTGATTTCTTCAAGGACTTAGATGGTAAGAACAATATGTTCGCCCTGACAGCTGGAATTAAGTTTTAAACATTCATAATAAAATGAAAGGCCCGGTTTTCCTAAAGGGAAAATCGGGCCTTATTTTTTTGGTTATTTTAAACCAGCCTTATCTTTTATCAAGCGCTAAAACAACCCCTACAATATTCTTGTCACTGGCATCAGCAGAAAATGACACAGTATTTCCAGCCTGAAAACTCACATTGGATATCCGCTGATTGCCTAAAGCTTCTTTCAATTTGGAAGCATAGGAAGATTGACGACTATTATTGATCGCTCTGTTGAGTTCATTGAAATTTAACTCTCTTTTACTAACCACAACTGCCATATAATCTGTATTGCCGATATTATCAGCTACCATTGAATAATCTCTTGGAAACAAACGCGTTCCCGTAATTCCACAGTAAGGAGAGTGTTTTTCTGTATACGGGAAGAGTACATAACTGGAACCATCGGTTTCCTGTCCAAATACATAGATATAACATTCAATGGAATTGGCCACTAAAACCTTGAACTTATCTCCTTTATTAATCGGGCGAACAGTTTTGAAGCTCATATCCCCTCTCCTCTCCATTGCAATGGTTTTCTCCGTTTTGAGATCGAGCAAACCAAATTCAACTGCAAGTTTCTTATCATCGAATTTATCAGCGCTACCCATTGGGTAAAGGCCATAGGCTTCTTTAACAAAGGTTTCAAAATCCCGGTACCTAACCCAGCCAAAGCCGCGGTCACCCCATCTATCTCCCCAGCTATTCATGATTTGGAAAGCTCCCCCATCAAGATTATCATCGTAACCGATAACTGTCATTGCATGGCCACTAAATCCTCTTTGGGTATAATCTCTTTGAGTTGGACGCCAGACCTTTTGTCCAACCATTCGACTCATAAATGTACCTCCCACCTGCATGCCGATCACCACAGGAGCCCCCTGGGCAATATTTTGTTTGATAGCTAAAATATCAGGTGTATAACGATCGTGATCCAGGGTCAGTCGATTGTAACCTTTGATTTTATATTGACGCCCCTTGGCAATCTGATTATTTTGAGGGAATCTTCGACAAGAACTTTCATCGTACTTAAAATCATTGTACGGGAGTCCGCCATTTTGATACATTGCCTTCATGGCATCCAGCATATAAGCTCCCTGGCAGCCTTCCAAAGCTATCTGGTTATAAAGATATGCAGGGCTGAATGCTACACTATTAGGATCTTTTCCGGTTGCCCTGGAATGAAGAATTGTACTGGCAGAATATGCACTTGCCCAACCAACACAGGATCCCTGCCTTCCCTGTTGCCCTCTCCTGGGAGCATATGCCTCAAGGGAAACCTTATTGGGAAGTCCATTCCATGAACCTGAAGCCAGTGGTGCAAATACTTCTGTTTGATCATATTTTTCGAGATCAAAACTTGCTCCCATAGAAAACATACTGTCATCAAATTCATTGTCAGCCACCTGATTGCCACCACTTAGCATTTGTGAACCTCCCAGGAAAAAATACCAAACCCCTCCAATGAGCAAGACGGGAATGAGGAGTTTTGGTCTCTTGAATAAAAACATTAGGATAAAAGGAAGTAATTTGGCCAAAGAGCCTAAACCTCCGGAATTTCGTCTTCCCGGATCATTTGGTCGTTGTCCCCCGGTATTCTTTTGGGGATCTTTTTCCATTCTGATTGGCATAAATAAAATTTTTTATTGAGTCAAAATTTACCTTTCATATGGTCAAAAACAAAGGCAGGAAGACCGCTTGTTCATCGACCTTCCCACCCTGTTCCTTCGGTCTACTACCAAAGGTAATCTGTAATTATTATTCTCCCTAATAAAACAGTGTTAACCATATGTTTTTTTGACTCTACTTACCTCATTAAAGTCACATCACCTTTAAACAATACTACTTCGCCATCGATAAATTCTACTTCAGCAAAGTAAGTGAACACCTGTGCATTATACAATTTACCTCTATCGTAACCATCCCAGCCAAATCCAGGATCATTCGGTGGAAAATCATATACTTCAAACACATTCTCTCCCCAACGGTTAAAGATCAGGAAGGAACGAATATGGGAAACATCATTTCCTGTGAAAATGGAAAGAATATCGTTTACACCATCTCCATTAGGTGAGAAGGCATTTGGGATAAACACTTCATATGGTCTGTCCACAAAGATCGTCACATCCTCCGTCTTGATACACCCATTCTCATCCATGATCGTGATCGTGTAATCCGTCGTCGTCATCGGCTGTACCGTAAACGACAAGCAATCACCACAATCCACACTGTCCTGGGCCTGCCAGACTATACTCAGCAACTCTGCCGGGTCTACATTAACTATCGCATCCACATCTGCATCATCCCCAAGGTTGATGAACTGATCCTCCCCAAGGTCCAACTGAAGATCATTACCATCCTCAAGGATCAACTCCTGCTCATACTCACAACCCTCAACATCCTGTACAATGAGATTGTATACGCCTCCCATCAAGCCCTGATAACTCGGTGAGCCCGTAAAGGCCTCTCCGTTGATACTGTACAGATACGGTGGTGTTCCTCCCTCCACTCCGGCCACAACGATACTTCCATCTGCATCTCCAAAACACGTCGGCGTCTCAAACTCCGCAAGTACCCCCGTCGGTGCATCTGCATCCAGACTCACCAGCACCTCACTTGTCGAACTACAGCCGTTATCTGTGTTTTCTACAAGCAGACTATACAACCCAGGATCCGTCACATCAAAGATCAATCCATTCTGTGTCAGGCTTGAGCCTGCATAACCCCATGTGATCACTATATTACTGCCTGTACTCGTGCCACTGGCATTGATCGTCACCGATTCACTGTGACAGTCTATCTCCTGATCCTCTCCGGCATTCGCCATCGGTGCCACGATATCCTGCGTCACCTCTACCTCATCTGTACCCTCACAGCCATTATCTTCATTCAATACCGTCAATAGGTATATACCCGGCTGCGTTACCTCAGGTGTCGCTGTATCTCCTCCGCCACTGATCTGTCCTGTTGTCGTTGACCAGCTGTAACTGATATTCGTTCCACTCTCTGAAGCTGTTCCATCCAACTCATAACTCAGAATATCACAGTTCAGATGTCCTCCGTCTCCGGCTACTGCCAGTGGGATGTCTACATTCTCCGTTACATCCGCACTGTCTTCATTATTGCAGCCAGTAGCCATATCCATTACTTGTAAGGTATAGGTATCCGGCTCTGATACTTCGATCATCTGTTCTGAGCCTTCTGCTATCGTCTCCCCTGCTCCATCTCTCCAGCTGTAGATCACCTCCGGTCCGGTGTGGGAGCCACTTGCATCAAGCGTCACCGTTTCTGTCTCACAGTCCAGCTCATCCATGACCTCCAGACTCACCACCGGGACAAACGCCAGATCAACTACCTGGATCATCGATACTTCTGATACACAGTTGTGTACCGTATCTGTCACTACCAGACTGTACTGACCTTCCATATCTACCGTAGGCTGGTAGGTATTTTCATTCGTAGCATCTATACCAGGACCTGTCCATACGTAGATATACTCCGGTCCTGAGCTCGTCTGATCACTACCTATGCTCGTGGTCAGTACTTCACAGTCCAGATCAAGGTCATCTCCGGCGGCGGCTATTGGCAAGGCTATTGCTTCTATCGTGATTTCTTCATAGGCTGTACAGTCAAATTCATTCGTAGCTGTAGCGCCTATCACTCCAGGGTTACTCACTGCAAGTGTACTGCCCACGCTGCTATCCGTCCACTCGATACTCATAAACGTACCCGTCACTTCCAGCTGTGTGGAGGTACCTTCACAGTAATATGGGATACCCGTTATCTCGATTTGTGGTAATTCGTTTTCCGCTACCGATACTTCGGTGGAATCGATACAACCAAAACTGTTCGTTACGGCTACACTGTACATGCCAGGGCTGCTCACTTCAAGCATTTGGCTGTCTGATCCTGTGGACCACAAATAGGTATCATATCCTGCACCTGCATCCAGTTCTGTCATCGCTCCTGCACAGTATTCCAGTGTACCGGCTATTTGTGGCAGCGGCAGTGGATTTTCTGTCACTGTTACTGCCGTGGAATCAATACAGCCAAAGCTGTTCGTTACGGCTACACTGTAATCTCCTGGTGTGCTTACA
>QQUB01000286.1 GCA_008501835.1 Bacteroidota bacterium | reverse complement strand
GAAAGAGCACCCATAGCCTTTGCTTCTAAGGCGAAATCAACTTATTTGGGTAAAGAAGTGGGTGTCATGCATGCCTGTGGCCACGATACTCATGTAGCCATGCTCATGGGAGCGGCAGAGATCCTGACCGGATTACAAAAAGACCTGCGTGGCACGGTGGTTTTTATCTTCCAACCTGCTGAAGAAGGCGCGCCTCCAGGAGAGGAAGGAGGGGCGGAACTCATGGTCAAAGAAGGTGTACTTAAAGACAATAAAGTAGATGTCATTTTTGGATTACATATCAACTCATTGACTGAAGTAGGTAAAATCAAATATAAACCCGGAGGAGCCCTGGCTGCGGTTAACCGGCTCGTCATTAATGTCAAAGGTAAACAAACCCACGGTTCAACTCCATGGACAGGCATCGACCCGATTACCATCTCAGCCCAGATCATTCAGGGCCTTCAACATGTCGTCAGTCGTCAGACTGAACTGACCAAAGAAGCTGCAGTTATCAGCATTGGCAAGATTGAAGGAGGAGTTCGAAGTAATATCATTCCCGAAGAGGTGCAGATGATTGGAACCATTCGTACCCTGGATGAGGGAATGCAAAAGACCATCCATGAAAAAATACGCTTAACGGCCACCAAGATTGCCGAAAGCTGGGGAGCCACTGCAGAAGTGATCATTGAGAAAGGTTATCCCGTAACCTTCAACGATCCCGAACTAACTGCACAAATGCTGCCGACACTTCAAAGAACGGCTGGAGCTGAGAATGTCATCCTGTCTAAAGCGAAAACCGGAGCTGAAGATTTTTCTTTCTACGCCAGGGAAGTTCCTGGTCTGTTCCTGTTCATTGGAGGATTACCGAAAGGAAAGGACCCTGCAGAAGCGGGGCCACATCATACGCCTGATTTCTATATCGATGAGAGTGGTATGAAATTGGGCGTGAAGACACTTTGCAACCTTACGTTGGATTATATGGGCGTGGAGCGGTAAGGAGGTTGCTAATCATTAGACCAAAGTAACTTAAAGATTAAGCGATTTCATTTTTTAACCGCGAGGTGCGCAAAGAAAGCGCAAGGGTCGCAATGTATAATTAGAACACTCAAGAATCTCTATTTAATTATTAATTTTTCTAACCATTCTTAAAGGTTAGAAAAAAACACCCGACTATGTACAAATTAAAAACACTAATTACAGGTGTAGCCATTTTTTGGACCTGCCTGTTAACAGCCAGCAACATTCATTTATCTCAGCCAATCCTCTACATGGAAAACGATGATTGTTATGCCGTTTTCAACCTGAGCTGGGAAAATTCCTGGAAACACGTACGGAATCATGATGCCGTCTGGATTTTTTTCAAAGCCCTGCCCTATGACGCACCCTATCGTCATGTCAAAGTTGCTCAAGCGGGGCATGCTGTCGTCGCAAACTTCTTTAATGATAGCAAAGGCATGGACATTGAAGTGCCTGCTGACAGGACCGGTTTGTTTATTTCTTTGGCATCACCTTATCGAGGCAATATTGAAATTTCTTTAAAAGTGGCCCTGGATCGGAAGGATTTTGAAGGCCTTAGGCTACGAGGCACCACCTTTAAGGCATATGGTATTGAAATGGTTGAAATCCCACAAGGTGGTTTTACATTGGGAGACCCATCGCCGGAAGCACCAAAATACGGCAGCTTTTACAAGCCCGATAAAAATGGAGAGTTTGCAAAATTGGTACAGATCTCCTCGGAAGATCAGGTTCTGGAAGTAGGAAAAACCGGAGACCTTTTCTATCAGGCTCCAAAAGGTTACGAAGGTGACCAACAGGGGACCATTCCTGCCACATTCCCAAAAGGAGTTGCTCCGTTTTACATCATGAAATACGAAATTACGGAAGGTCAATATGTACAATTTCTCAATTCATTGGATACGAGTCAGGTAAAGGACAGACTTAATTTTGAAGCCAAATACTATGATGAATTAGGAGGAACCATTTCCCCCAAAGGTGGCTATTTCGATACTCCTTTTCCTGGTAAACCGTGTGCTTTTTTGAGTTGGGAAGATGCCATGGCCTACGCAGACTGGACCGGATTGCGGCCCATGACGGAGTTTGAATTCACCAAAGCCTGCCGGGGGGCTTCTGAACCTGTTGCGAAGGAATTCCCCTGGGGGGCAGATGAAAAATCCAAAGTTCAAAGACTTCCAAACAGAGATGGCGAACTGGTGATGCTGAACCAATGGACAGAAGCCGATCTATATAACAAAAGAAAGGTTCATTTTGGCGCTTCGTATTACTGGGTGATGGACCTCGCCGGAAGTTTGTGGGAAAGGATGGTTTCCATCGGACATCCCAATGGCAGGAGTTATACCGGTACTCACGGAGATGGAATTTTATCAGATGATGGCATTGCAACCAATTCCGATTGGCCGACCGGGGAAGAAGACTCCGGCGGGGTAGGGTTTCGCGGCGGTGGTTTTTATGGCTACGAGCGGGACTATCATGAGTATAATCCATTTAGCCCTATAGCTTATCGGCCTTATGGCGGCTGGCATGGCACCTTAAGGTCGAATGCTTATGGAACGAGGTTGGTGCGGAGTAAGTAACGGTTAAAAAAATCAAGTAGATTTATTTAACAATTTAAAATGCAAAATGCAAAATGCAAAATGTAGTAGTAATTGGACGCATTAAATTTTGATTTGATCACCGCCCAGGTAGATTATGTAATGTAATTGGAGGCTATATATTTTGGTCTGATTTTTTTAAGAACAGGGTATTGTGTCAGAAAACTCAATTGCGCCGGCTTTTAAGCCGGTGCATGAAAAAACACACCGACTTCGACAGGCCTTAAGGCCTTTTCTCATGAATCAAAGAAAATCCTTGGCCGTAAAAACAAAAATCCCCGGTTCCTAATTTTCGGAACCGGGGATTTCATTCATCCGCATATTCTATCCTGCTCTACGACTGTTTGATCAAATCAGACATGATCTTCAAAGTCTCATCGATATAAATATCTTTGGAAACAGACTTGATCCAATCAGTATTCCGTGCTTCCTTGGATTCGTCAGCATGGATGGATGGCAGGTCAACTTCGAGGTTTTTGATGCCATCAACCACTTCTGTTTTGAACATATTTTTGTACAACTCTGATTCTTTATCCTGCTTTTCTTTTTCTTTCAGGTAAGTTCCAAGATTCAGGCTGTAGGCTGTTTCATTTTCCTGTCTTTCATAACGACGGGCGTTTTCCAAAATCTTCTGGAATGCCTCGCTGTTGGCAATACGTTTTTCACTGTTTTTACGCAGGTCATCAACATTGCTAACCTTCATTACATTCTGATTATATTCAACAGGATCGATCTCATCCCAGGCAAGGCTGTATTTTTCTTCACGCTCTCCTGTCTTGATATAATGATAGCTGTCCGGAAGTACGATATCCGGCTCAACACCTTTTTGCTGAGTAGAACTTCCATCGATTCTGTAGAATTTCTGCATGGTCAGCTTGAGGTCTCCAAGAGGCTTGTACTCTTCATAACCATTCACTGTTCTGTCCAAAGGAATGAAACGCTGAACGGTTCCTTTTCCAAAAGTAGACTTGCTTCCTACGATCACTGCACGACCATAATCCTGCATGGCACCGGCCAGAATTTCAGAAGCTGATGCGCTGCCTGAATTCACCATCACCACAAGTGGTCCGTCATAATTGACATTCTGGTTGTAATCTTTAAGTACCTCTGGTTTTTTTCCTTTCGATTTCACCTGAACAACCGGTCCTCTTTCGATAAAGAATCCAGACATTTTTACAACATCACGTAAGGATCCACCTCCGTTATTTCTGAGGTCGAGAATAATTCCATCCACCTGGGCAGCTTTGAGTTTCTCTAACTCTTTAGCAACATCAGGTGCACAGAAACGACCATCCTCATTTTCAAAATCTGCATAAAAACTTGGCAAGTACAGGTATCCGATCTTCTCACCTTCTTTTTCTCCGTCAAGGATCAGTGATTTTGCGAAACGCTCATCAATAACCACAATATCTCTTTCTATTGTAACATCCTTAATGGTACCATCTCCTTTTTTCACCGTCAGGGTAACTTTGGTTCCCTTATCTCCACGGATCAACTGAACTACATCATTGATCACCATTCCCTTGATATCTACAGGCTCCTCATTTTCCTGAGCCACCTTCATGATGATGTCGTTCTCTTCGAGTTCCTTGCCTTTCCAGGCCGGGCCGCCAACAACGATACTGCTCACCTTGGTATAATCATCATCCGTCAGCAAACGGGCACCAATGCCTTCGAGGCGGCCGCTGAAACGAATATTGAAATTTTCCTTATCAATTGGTTTGAAATAATTGGTGTGCGGGTCAAAAACAGAAGTCATAGCGTTGAGGAAATAGCCCAGACGATCTGCTCTTTTGAGCTTACGCATACGGTCGTACCAGTCATCGAACATTTCGAGTACTTCCTTACGAGCTTCTGCTTCCAATTCTTCCTCAGATTTCTTTTCGCCTTCTTCACCAAGCTCTTGCTGTTGTTCGAGCTCGTCAGCAAAACGAGTGAGGGTTTCATACTTCAGGTATTTTCTCCAGAAGTCTTTTAACTGGTCATCATTTTTAGGGA
>QQUB01000444.1 GCA_008501835.1 Bacteroidota bacterium | reverse complement strand
AAGAAAGCAAAGCATATGGACAATAGAAAAATCACGATTCGACAAACATCAAACTCTGACCTCGAAGATGTTCTGGATATTAACAGGCAGGCTTTTGGTGAGGAGGATGTAGCAGGATTGGTAGACGGCCTGCTTAAGGATGCTACCGCCCAACCTCTTTTATCTTTGTTGGCCTTAATAGAAGATAAGCCCGCTGGTTATATTCTTTTCACCAGGGCGACCCTTGAAGGCCAGACTGATCAGCCCGGTATTCAAATTCTGGCACCACTTGCCATTAAACCTGAGTTCCAAAAGCAGGGTATTGGCGGGAAACTGATAGAGGAAGGAATCAGTCAATTAAAAAAATCGGGGACGGAGTTGGTTTTTGTGCTGGGGCATGAAACTTATTATCCAAGACATGGTTTTATCCCCGATGCAAAAAGTATGGGCTTCCCGGCTACATACCCGATACCTGAAAAAAATAAAGATGCCTGGATGATTTACCCGCTGGTTAAGGACGCTCTTAATGGAACATCCGGAAAAGTAATCTGTGCGGATTTTATGAACCGTCCGGAGTATTGGCGGGAATGATCTGTCACCGAAAAGCTTAAGAAAATGATTCAGGGAAAAATTACGGTTTAAACAGTATCTCGGGAAGTAGATCGGATTATACATAGTGGTTTTGCTTTGCCGGATTTAAGGGATTTTGATTTTGCATATTTGGGAACAAAACCACTTTTCAGTTGTTAAACTTAAACTGCTGAAAAATCAATAAGAACAACATGCAACAAACTCCTGTTTTAAGGTTTTGGAATTTACTGAAATTATATAGAACCGAACTGCGCCAGATTTATGCCTATGCCATTTTTAATGGAATAGTAAATCTCTCTCTTCCGCTCGGTATACAGGCAATTATCAATTTTTTGCAGACAGGAGAAATGACTTCCTCGTGGGTATTACTGGTTATTTTTGTCCTCTTTGGTATTGCTTTAACGGGAATCATCCAGGTATATCAATTGCGCATTGTTGAGAATATTCAACAGGATATTTTCGCGAGGTCTGCCGTGGAATTTGCCTACCGGATTCCCCGGATCAAAATCTTACAACTCGATAAGATCCATGCTCCGGAGTTGGTAAATCGTTTTTTTGACACCCTTACCATTCAAAAAGGACTGCCGAAGATCCTTATTGATTTTTCACTGGCTTCTTTCCAGATTGTTTTTGGATTAATTCTACTGGCCATTTACAGCCCTTTTTTCATAATCCTGGGATTATCTCTTTTCCTGATTTTAGGGATTATATTCAGAATTACCGGACGCAGGGGATTAAATACAAGTTTAAAAGAAAGTAAGTTTAAGTACAATCTGGCACATTGGCTGGAAGAAGTTGCCAGAACGAATAAAAGTTTCAAGGTGAATGCCTACAATGAATTGCATCTGGATAAAACAGATGATATCACATCTAAGTACCTGAATGCACGGGAAAAACATTTTGGCGTTTTGTTGGATCAGTTTCGGTATTTTATAGGATTTAAGGTATTTGTTGCCGCCGGACTTTTGCTGCTGGGAGGTTTTTTGGTTTTTCGGGAACAGATGAATATCGGACAATTTGTCGCCGCCGAAATTATTATCATTCTTATCATTAACTCTGTGGAGAAGGTCATAAGGGTTATTGAAACCATTTATGATGTTTTGACAGCCCTCGAAAAGATTGGTTATGTTACTGATCTTGATCTGGATGCGGATACCGGACAGTTGTCATTGCAAGCAAAAGGCCCCTTGAAGGTGGAGGTTCATAACCTCGTTTTTGGTTTCCCTAATATGAAAACCAGATTGTTCGACGATTTTTCCATGAAAATACCTCCAGGGTCCAAGGCGGTTATCTGTGGAACACCTGGTACAGGGAAATCGACCTTGTTGCAATTGATTTCCGGAGTACAGAAACCAGAGGAAGGGGAGATAGTGGTGAACAATATCCCCATTGACAATTATTCCCGAAAGGAGTTCTACAATAAAATAGGCATGTCCTTCTCTACAAATGACCTTTTCGAAGGGACCATCAAAGAAAATATTCTTATGGGCAGGGATGTGGCAGATGAAAAACTGCAGGAGGTGATCAACCTACTGGGATTGAACGAGTATGTAGCCAGACAACCGGGAGGGGTCAATTGTTCGATTGATTCCGGGGGTAGAAGATTGCCCAGAAGCCTCATTCAAAAGTTGTTGGTCGCCCGGACTATCATTGGAGAACCGGGACTTTTATTGATGGAAGACCCCCTGCAGTTCGTTAGTGATGCTGAAAAAAATAAAATCATTGATTACGTAATGTCTCCTGAAAGAGATTGGACGGTCATTGTAGTTGCCGACTATTACTACTGGAGAGAGAAGAGTACCCTGTTGGTCGAACTTGAAAAAACCAATTAATCATGCTGAATATTTCTGAAAACAGTATTAATCAATATGTGAACGTGGAAAGGTTTGGGGCCTTCAAGGTATTAAAGAAATCCAATTTCCATCGTATACCATTGTTTTTTGGCTTGGTTATTCTTGTCGTTTTTCTGATCAGTTTATTCTTGCCATGGACGCAAAATATCATGGCTAAAGGTTATGTGACCACCCGCTCACCGGAACAGCGACCTCAATCCATTCAATCCGTCATTTCGGGAAAACTTGAAAAGTGGTATGTGCGGGAAGGAGACTTTGTTAATGCAGGAGATACCATTGTTTATATTTCAGAGATAAAAAGTGAATATTTTGATCCGGATCTGGTATCCAGGACGGCTGAACAGGTTCAGGCAAAATCTCAAAGTGTGCAGTCTTATGAAGATAAAATGATCGCATTGGAAAATCAGTTTCGGGCTCTGAAAGATGGATTGTTATTGAAGCAACAGCAGATAACGAATAAGTTGCAACAGGCCCGAAACAAGATTCAGATGGATAGTATAGATCTTGTGGCCTATCAGGCAAATCTTGAAATTGCCCGTAATCAGCAAGATCGAACAAAAGAGCTGTACGATAAAGGCCTCAAATCATTGTCTGAACTTCAGGAGAAACAGTGGAAAGTTCAGGAGGTCCAGGCCAAAGTTACGGTGCAGGAGAATAAATTGCTTAACCAAAAAAATGAACTCCTTAATCTTAAAATCGAATTGTCGGCAGTGGAGCGGGAATATGCGGATAAACTGGCCAAATCTCAATCTGAGAGACAATCGGCCATGTCTGGCAAACTGGAAGCAGTTGCGGCTACTTCAAAACTTCGAAACCAGTTGAGTAATTACAGTTACCGTCAGCAATTCTATTTCATTACAGCTCCTCAGTCTGGATATATAACCAAAACCATCAAAAAAGGAGTTGGGGAAATTGTCAAGGAAGGATCTGATATCGCTACGATTATGCCCGCTGTTTATGACCTGGCGGTTGAAGTTTATGTCAAACCCCAGGATTTACCTCTGTTAAAACCAGGTGATGATGTTCGGTTGCGTTTTGATGGGTGGCCGGCTATTGTGATCAGCGGCTGGCCGGAAGCTTCTACAGGAATATTTGATGGTGAGATCACCGCCATCGATCAGTTCATCAGTGATAATGGATACTACCGGGTTTTGATCATTCCGGAAAAAAGCCGAAAAGACTGGCCGGAGCAGTTGAGGTTTGGGACTGGTGTTAACACCTTTATGTTACTCAATGAGGTGCCGCTTTGGTATGAGGTCTGGAGGCAGTTGAATGGGTTCCCGCCGGACTTCTACGGAGTGAAGGAAAAAGATGATGTGAAATTAAAAGCACCCTTAAAATCAGTAAAATAAACTTGTAACCCGAAACTCGAATTAAATAAGCTATGAAGTTTTATTCCAGAAAATTGATAAAACCCGGAGATTTGAATGCCCGGAACACCCTGTTCGGAGGAGCATTGTTGCGATGGATCGATGAAGAGGCCGGCATTTATGCCATGACAAAACTTGAGTCAAATAGTGTTGTGACAAAATATATCTCGGAGATCAATTTTGTGAGTTCCGCCAATCAGGGAGATGTCATAGAGATAGGTCTTGGCTTTAAGTCGGTGGGGCGCACTTCTATAACGTTTTCCTGTGTGGTCAGGAACCTCTTTACCAAACAAGTCATTATCGAAATTGACAATATCGTATTTGTCCATGTCGATAAAGCCGGAAAAGCAAAACCTCACGGGAAAACACTGGATAATATTCCGCTTGAAAAAATCGTGTAAGATGTGCTTATGAAACAATTATTACTGACCATATTGGTTGTATTTCCATTATTGATGAATGTTGGTAACGCTCAGCAGGACTCCTCCGTATTGTCCTTTCGGTCTTACATGGATTATGTGATGAGTACCCACCCAATGGCCCGTCAGGCAGCGCTGAAGGATGAGTTGGCTCAGGCAGAATGGATGAGAGCCAGGGGAAATTTTGATCCGGAGATCTCTTCTGGCTGGAATGACAAATTCTTTGATGATAAGCATTATTACAGACTTTTTGCAACCCGGGTCAATGTTCCGCTTAGATATGGTCTGGAAATAACGGGAGCATATGAGAACACAGATGGAGTCTATTTAAATCCGGAGAACAAAACGGATGAGAATGGCCTGTGGACACTCGGCGTACAGGTTAATCTCTTGCAGGGACTATTGATCGATGAACGAAGGGCCGGACTTCAGCAGGCGGTTTTTTTCCAGGAGATCGCGGAGAATCAAAAGATCAATCAACTCAATGATCTGGCCTATCAGGCGTCTGCTGCTTACCTCAACTGGCAGAGGGATTATTACGCTCAACAAGTGGTTTTGGAAGCTATTGAGTTGGCAGAGGTGTATTTTGAAGCCACCAGGCAATCTTTTTTTAATGGTGAAAAAACGGCTATGGATACACTTGAGGCGCTGATTATCGTCCAGGACAGAACAGCGCAGCTAAGAACGAATGAGGCACTTTTGACCAAGTCGCAGCAAACTCTGGAAAATTTCCTGTGGCGTGAAAACCAGCCCCTGAGTTTGTTGCCGGGGGTTTTTCCGGAACAGGAGATTGTAGAGATCAACCCGGAGAGCCTTCGCGTTCCGGTGGAAACTATGGTTAATGCTCATCCGGTTTTGCTGGAAAAGCAAAATAAAAAGGCATACTATCAAATAGAACAACGGTTAAAAAAAGAGAAACTCAAACCTAAATTAAAACTCAAATACAATCCATTATTGGCAACATCCGAACAAAGCCTTACACCGGTTTTGTCCGCTTCGAACTATAAATGGGGCTTTGATTTTTCCATGCCATTATTTCTGAGGAGTGAGCGTGCCGGTCTCCAAAAAAGCCGGTTGAAGATTAGGGAGATTGATTTTGATATCCAGGATAAAAGCAATGCTTTGAAAAACAAGATACAGGCGAGCGAGGAACAAATGGCCATTTTAAGAGACCAGCTGGAGTTACAGCGTAGGAATGTGGATGGATACCTAAAATTACTGGAAGCTGAGAATGAAAAAAACCGTTTTGGGGAAAGCTCGGTTTTTCTCATCAATAAACGTCAGGAGAAATATGTGGCCGGCCGGATAAAATTGATTGACTTGAACAGGAAGTATAAATTGGAGCAGTTGAATTATCTTTACTTCAGTAATCAGTTATTGTCTGTTTTTAACGATTAAGTATGGCACCTTTAAAAAAGAAGTATTCAACTGTTGATGAATACATTGCTGACTTCCCATCATCTGTTCAGTCAATTTTGCAAAGGATGAGGCATACCATCCATAAAGCAGCTCCCAAAGCCGAAGAGGTGATCAGTTACAATATGCCGGCCATTAAACTAAATGGAATGCTGGTGTATTATGCCGCCTATGAACGCCATATTGGGTTTTATCCAACCGCTTCGGGAATCTCTGCTTTTGAGAAAGAATTATCAGGATATAAACAAGGTAAAGGATCCGTTCAGTTTAAGCTAGATGAAGAGATACCTTATGACCTGGTTCAACGTATCGTTGAATTCAGGGTTGAAGAGCAATTATCCGGAAAAGTCAAAAAGAAGAGATAGTTTTTTAAATAATTTGCATTTTTCAATAAAGTTCTTTTAATTTACATACTATATATTTTGAATATTTAGTATGAGTTATTCATTGTCCTTTTCCAAAGCCATTTTAGTGGTCATCTTTATTTCTGACAAGATACGTCAGGGACAGTACGAATATTTGTCTACGGCCACCATCGCCAAATTGCTGAATATTCCGAAACCTACCCTGGTCAAAATAATGCAAAGCCTCAGTGCCGATGGCATCATTGAAACCAAGGAGGGAAAACTGGGGGGAATACGGCTGGCCAGGGACCCTGCTGATATAACACTTTTGGACATCCTGAATTGCATTGAAAAGGGGAAGCCGCTTTTCCAGACTTCATTTAATTTAGTCGCCCAGGGAAAACGTCCGGATAAAGCTCAGACAACTTTGATGGATGTTTTTCAGTCCGCTGAATCAAACATGAAAAATACCCTGGCTCAAAAGACCATTGATGATATTCTTAGGGAGATGAGCGAATAATTTTTTTTGAATCAAACTATATAAACGAAATATTTAGTATAATTTAAAATTTTTATCATGACATCAAAATCAAAAATTTATCTATTGGTATTTATTGCCTTATTCACATTAGCCAATTCAAAGGCAGTTGCCCAGAAAACTTCGATTTCACTGGAAATTGATCCGGCCACTTTTATATTCAAGGGTTATTCAGCACATTTACGGATAGCGCCCGGGGGTACTGAGCATTTATTGCTCGGAGCAGGAGTTTATGCCATGGACATGCCTTCCTTTTTAGTAGATCTCAACAAAAACAATAAAGGGTTGGGGTGGAACGTCCGATTAAATATGGGGGCAGGACTTTTCGGTGAATACCATTTCAAGGAAGTCAACCGCAAATCGTTTGTAGGATTACAGACCAGTTTGCAGGAATTTAAGATTGCAAATGATTCGGTAGATGACGAAGAGAAGTTTTCTAACCTATTATTAATGGCTTACACTGGATATACTTTTAAACCGTTTGATTTTAATCTCTATGTAAAACCATGGGCTGGCATAGGATACGCTTCAAAAATTTCAGGAGAGACCAACCTGGGTGAGCTTGACTACGATTTAGCCCCGGTGACTATGTTTTTAACCCTCCATGTCGGGTATACTTTTTAAGGACAATCTCACGTTAATAGAGAAAGTTTACCGGTACCGCAATTGCCGAGATGGCATGGAAAATGACCGGTAAACTTTCCTGACATTAAAAAAACCGTTATTTTTAGTGCCGGAAAAGAAAAAATACCCAATTCGCACCTTCTCTTTGTTTGATCTACTATTGATCTCTCTAACTGTCTGGATTCCCAGATGATGATTATCTCCAAACAATTTTGTGCCACAAAAACTTTGCACCAGGAAGTTCCTGTTGCCAGGTGACGTTGTCTTCCCTTCTGGAATAAGATGCTGTGATTGATTGTAAACACTTAATTAACCACATAAATCTTTACTTATGAAAAAAGTACTGAAAATCCTCGGTATTATCCTTGGAGTGATCATCCTTGCCGGCCTGGTGGGGTTCACTGTTATCAACTCCAAAGGGATCCCAACCTATGAAACCAATTTTCCTGACATTCAAGTGGAGGTAACTCCGGAAGCAGTTGAACGTGGAAGAAAATTGTCCATATTACTTTGTGCCAACTGCCACAAAGACCCGGAAACCGGTAGATTATCCGGTATTCATATGCTGGATTCCCCACCGGAATTTGGTAAAGCTTATGCTCAGAATATTACTCAGGATCCAGAACATGGAATCGGTGACTGGACGGACGGGGAGTTAATCTACCTTCTGCGAACGGGAGTAAAAAGGGATGGTGAATATTCTCCGCCCTGGATGGCCAAATTACCCAATATGGCCGACGAAGACATTCATGCTATCGTTGCCTTCCTGAGATCGGATGATCCCATGGTGGCAGCGGATCCGAAACCAGATCAGCCGTGTGAACCTTCCTTCCTTGCAAAAATGTTGTGCTATGTAGCGTTTAAGCCATTACCATACCCAACGGAAACAATTGCAATGCCTGATACAAACAATGCCGTTGAACTAGGCAGATACCTCGCCCATAACCTGGACTGTGCTTCCTGCCACTCGGCTGATTTCAAAACCGTAAACCTGATGGAACCCGAAAAAAGCGGTGGGTATTTTGGTGGGGGCAATATGCTGTTGACGATGGAAGGCGAACCGATCCACACCCAAAACCTGACACCTGATGAAGAAACCGGAATCGGGAGCTGGACTGAAGAAAAGTTTGTCCAGGTATTGAAATACGGTGTAAAGGAAGGTGAACCAGCTTTGCGTTATCCGATGTTGCCTTATGCGAATTTGACGGATGCTGAAGCTAAAGCAATTTATGCTTATCTTCAAACGGTCCCGGCCATTAAAAATGAAGTTCCCAGAACTTTTCATGATGGGGAGTGATCTGACCTGAAAATACTATTTTTTATCTTTGATCAATAGCCCTGTCCTTTTAGGGCAGGGCTATTAGATGGAAAAGAAGTACCAGGCCCCCGACCTTTGGTGTGGGGCAGGCTTTTAGGCCTTTAAAAAATTGTAAATCACCTTGTATTGTATGAAATCATCCAATTTGCCAACAATCGTTCCCGTCCTGCCTTCTTCAAATATTCAAAGAGACCTGGATTGGTATAAAGAAAAAATGGGCTTCGAAAAGACTTTTGGTGATGATATGTATGCCGGATTGAAAAGAGGTAGTCTGGAACTACATCTGCAATGGCATGCCGACACCAAAGAGGACCCTTTATTGGGAGGCTCCGTAATCAAAATTTTTGTTGAGGATATTCAACCAATTTTTGAAGAGTTCGTCAAAAGAGGAACGATAGTGGAAGAAAAACTTCGTAGGAACACGCCCTGGGGAACGCATGAATTTGGATTTTACGATCCAAATAACAATGCCATATTTTTTGTCCAGGATGTTTGAACATTTGTTTTGCTCCATACAATTTGAAGGGTTGCAACTGGTAAGACGAACTAATTTGTTAACAACAAAAAATAAATTGCGTAACTTTAAATAAATATTGAGGTTATGCATTTGCGAATCGAACAAAATATCCGCAGGCTGAAGGATAAAATCCATAATATCCCTGCGGAAGAATTATCTTACAAGCCTACACCTGAAAAATGGTCCAAAAAAGAAATTCTTGGGCATTTGATAGATTCGGCTCTCAACAACCTAAGGCGATTTTTAATCATCCTTTATTCCTACCGCAATTATGAAGTCCGGCCATATGATCAGGATTATCTAGTTCAGGTTAATCACTACCAGGAGGCTGACCTGGATCACCTGGTTACACTTTGGCAGTCACTCAATAAACAGATCGCCAATATTGTCAAGGAGATGCCGATTAAAAAACTGGAACATGAAGTATTCATTGGGCCTAATGAAAAGCGCACCTGTCAGTGGTTGATTGAGGACTATATTGACCACATGGATCACCATCTTGACCAAATTCTTGCCGCTGAAGCAAAGCCTACAAAATATCACATCACCAAAGAAGAAGCCATTGCCGCTTTGGAAGATTCTGCGCCTCAACCATTCGTTACGCTCTTACGTCATGGTGAACTGGAGGTCGAATATTACAAACCTGATCAGGTGGATAATCAATTGCCTCATGAGAAAGATGAATTGTACATAATTGCCAGCGGTTCGGGAGAGTTTGTGCTGGAAGGAGAGCGGTACGACGTCAAGGTGCATGACGTATTGTTTGTAAAAGCTGGGCAGGAGCATCGGTTTGTGAATTTCACTGATGATTTTGCTACCTGGGTTATTTTTTATGGGATCAAGCGTTAGATTACTTCAAAATGTTTATTTTAACCACCCGTTCAACAATCTTGCAAATAAACACCTATGGCTGACTACGGCATTCTCTCCCTTGTTCCTCCGGTAATCGCGATCATATTAGCTATTTATACTCGCCAGGTATTTGTTTCCTTATTGTTTGGTATCTGGCTGGGTTGGCTGGTGCTTACGGGATTGCCGATTGATCCGGTTACTGAAGCTCCGGTTTTCCATAACATGGGATTTTTTGAAGCCGTGTGGCGGGTGTTGAACCCGGTAAATCTCTGGGAAGGCTCGATCAATACTATTCAGGCGCTGGTAGATGTTTTTAAAGATGCCGGGAATACGCGGACCATCATGTTTTCTGCGCTTGTGGGAGCATTGATCCTTTTCATTCAAAGGTCCGGGGGAGTCGAAGGCTTTATCAAGAGGGTGAATATTTTTTTGGAGAAGTATGAAAAGAAAAAATCAGGAAACAACCGGGTGGTCGTTCAATTCCTGGCTTGGTTGACGGGCTTGTTGATTTTTGTGGAATCCAGTATTTCCGTATTGACCGTGGGAGCCTTGTACCGCCCCGTTTTTGATAAGTTGAAAATTTCCAGGGAAAAACTGGCTTACCTTGCTGATTCGAGTTCAGCTCCATCCTCCATCATTTTGCCTTTTAATGGCTGGGGTGCCTTCATCATGGGTTTGCTGGCAACGGATTTTGTCAACCCTTTTGGGATGATGATGGGAGCGATGAAGTACAATTTTTACCCTTTCCTTGCACTGATCCTGGCTTTGATCCTTGTTTTTTCACGAAAAGATTACGGCCCCATGGCCAAGGCAGAAAAACGAGCCAGAGAGGAAGGTAAATTACTGGCCGATGGAGCTCAGCCCATGATCTCCGAAGAATTAACGGAAGTTAAAACCAAGGAAGGAGTGATTCCCCGCTCCAGGAATATGGTTTTTCCGATTGCTTTGATGGTGTTAATGATGCCGGTAATGCTCATTTATACTGGATGGGGAGCTGCAATGGAGAAGATGGCTGACGCATCAGTCTGGAGTAAAATATTCTTTGCTATCGGAAACGGTTCCGGGTCCACCTCAGTTTTGACAGCTGTTTTGGTGTCGCTTATTTTCAGCATGATCTTTTACGGCGCTCAACGAATCATGAAGATCAAGGAAATGGTTGACCTGACCCTGAAGGGTATCGGGGGGTTGATGCCGCTGGCCATTCTCATGATGTTTGCCTTTGCCATCAGTAGTTTGTGTAAAAACGATTTAGGTACTGGCCAATATGTGGCAAGTGTAGCTAAAGAATGGTTATCTCCGGCTTTGGTGCCCTTCCTAATATTTTTGGTCAGCTGTTTTATAGCCTTTTCAACGGGAACTTCCTGGGGGACATTTGCCATTATGATGGCGATTGCAGTACCTATGGCCAAAGAAATGGATACCAATGTATATATGGCTATCGCTGCTGTAATGGGAGGTGGAGTTTTTGGAGACCACTGCTCACCTATTTCCGATACGACCATCCTTTCTTCCATGGCCTCAGCCTCGGATCATATAGATCACGTTCGTACCCAGCTGCCCTATGCACTTACTGCGGGTAGTGTGGCTGCGATTTTTTATCTGCTCGTTGGTTATTTTGGGTGATTTTTTAACAGCTTCACCTATGGAAGTGAAAAGGAGGATAATATTTATTTTGATCAAAATGTATGGAGACTCAGAGGGTTGTTACCCAAAGTTCCGCTGAGGTTTCGCGGAGTCTCGCGGAGAAAAAAAATAAATCTGCGGTCCTCCCGACATTCCATGTACGGGATGGATCATCTGCGGTATAGCCCATCGGTTCGTTTCAAGAAAACATTTGATTTAAAGTAGTTCTGGCCATATATTAATATGGAACCTGTTCGATCCAAATACTAATTCAACTCCACCTGAACGTTCTCCAGCACAATTTCTGAAAGCAACTCCAGTTCATCAGACTCAAAAGCCTTATCTATGTTCTCTATTGAGATACTACCTTTAGTTTTAGGTTTGTAATTTTTGTAATCCTGTATCAGCACACCATTGATCTTTCTTGGGTTGAAAGCTTCCCGGAAGCGCATGCCTCCTCCATCGGTATGGTATTCGTAGGCGAGGTAATCCATATTGTAGGTTTCTGTATTGAACCAATATATAAAGGTGTCTTCAAAATCATCACCGCCACCTTCTTCTTTGAACGTTACCTTTATTTTGTTGTAGGATTTTCCGTTAATATCGACCTTGCCGAGATGTTCAGAAATGACTGCAGGGTCGTTGAGACTGTAGGGCAGGAAGGCGAAATAGATGACGGAATTCACAGAATACGCATAAGCCCTGGCTTTTTTATCTTCCAAAACTGTAGAGTCACCATCGGTCCATCGGTTAAACCCTGTATTGTTAAGTTCATCTTTGATTTGCTTTCCTTCCTTATCGGTAAAGGACCGTTCATATTTGTATTTACCTCCGGTTTTTAGATAGCTATAATGTTTGTCTCTGAAGTCAAATTCCACGAAACTTTGCCCCAATTGATCCAATCCGGCCTTTTGGATGGCAGAATTTATGATGGCTGTGGCAATTTTTTCTTCTGTCTGGGAGTCAACCTGCTCTTTGATATTCTCAGAATCTGAGTTTTTCGGACTTTCAGGAGAACAGGAAAGGAGGAAAAAAGTCATGCAAATCGTGGCTGAAAAGATGAAATATTTGGTCATAATCAATGAATTAAGAATAAAAATAGGTGTTTGAACAAATAGTGGTTTTGGGGTGTCTTAATGATTAATATTAGTAAAAGTGAGGAGTTTTACCCAAAAAAGCGCTGTGTGTTAAAAAAACACTAAAAAGATTCTGAAATTGTCTGTCGACAAGTATCTTTGCGGTGCTTTTCCAAATAATATATGGAAAACGTTTTTGCGAAAAACTAAGTTGAACCGCAATGAGAAAAAATATCGCTCGATGGAGCAACCTTATTTTGTTATCACTTTTTGCTAATAGCATCTTTGCTCAGGCCGATACTTCGGCAAGCGGAGGAGGTATGAATCTTCTTTATGCCCTTGTCGTTCTCATCCTTTTTATTTTGGGAATGAGATTCTTCGGAACAAGCAAAGTCCTGAAAAAAGATGGTAACACCATTGTACTTACCAAAGGACAAGATCTGCATTTAGAAGGAGCGGCTGAAAAAGCTGTCAACGAAAATGTACAATCCAAAACCTTCGCAGTTCGCCCTCCTGATTTTTTTAATATTTCTCCTATTCCAAAAGTAGTAGTTGCCGTTGGCGAAGAAGTTAAAGCCGGGGACACACTCTTCTTTGATAAGAAGAGACCTGAGATCAAATACGCTTCTCCTGTTAGTGGGGAGGTGGTTGCCATTAATCGTGGTGCCAAGCGTTCCATCTCGGAAGTGATTATCCTTGCTGATAAGGAAGTTCAAAGCCGTAGCTATGATGCTTTTGACCTGAATGGAGAAAGCCGGGAAGCATTGGTAAACTACCTGCTTGACAGTGGAGTTTGGCCTTATCTCAGGCAGCGTCCTTATAATATTGTTGCAGATCCTGCAACAACGCCTTCCAACATTTTTGTATCAACTTTTGATACGGCGCCTCTGGCTCCGGATCTGAGTTTTGTAGTTGAGGGTCAAGAGGATGCTTTCCAGAAAGGGCTTGATGTATTAGGTAAGCTGACTGACGGAAGTGTATACCTGGGTATTGATGGAAGAGGCGGAAAAGTCGCCGGTGCCTTTGCGGATGCCAGCGGAGTTGAGAAGCAGGCTTTCAATGGTAAGCACCCTGCCGGGAACGTAGGGGTTCAGATCCACCACATTAGTCCGGTAAACAATAATAACATCGCCTGGACCGCAGGTGTGCAGGAAGTTATTACCATAGGGAAGTTATTCCTGAATCAACAGTTCGATGCTTCCAGATTGGTAGCAGTGGCTGGAGAGGTTAATAACCCTCATTATGTAAGGACTTTCCAGGGAGCCAATGTAGGTGACCTTTTGGAAGGTAATCTTAATGATGGAAGTTATCGTCTCATTTCCGGTGATGTATTATCCGGTAAGAAAAAGGATAAAGCTCATTTTATGGGATTCTTTGATGATCAGATCACGGTTATCACAGAGGGCCATTACTTTGAGATGTTGGGGTGGTTATTGCCACAGACCAAACGTCCTACTGTATCAAAGACATTCTTTGGAGGATTCATGCCATCCAGAACAGTAAAAGCGGATACCAATATGCATGGTGAAAAACGTGCCTTTGTGGTTTCCGGACAGTACGAAGATATGTTACCAATGGATATTTATCCACAGTACCTTTTGAAATCCATCATTGTTGGTGATTTCGAAAAAATGGAAGGTTTGGGCATTTATGAAGTAGTGGAGGAGGATCTCGCTCTTTGTGAATTTGCCTGTACATCCAAGCAGCCGCTTCAGAATATCCTGCGCCAGGGATTGAATGAAATGATTGAGCAGAGCTAAACGAATTAAACCAAAAGAGTTTCCAAAGCTGGTTTTAACCCAGGGAATTCTTTTTGACTTTAAATAAATCAATAAAAAATATACAAATGAAAGGACTCTTAAATTTCTTTCATAAGATAGAGCCTGACAAAGAGAAATCACCGTTCCTGCACACTGTGTTTGACGGGTTCTTTACTTTTCTTTTTGTTCCGAATCATGTGACTGCAAAAGGTGTACATGTAAGAGATCGTATGGATCTCAAACGTCTGATGATCTTTGTGGTTCTGGCTATGATGGGGTGTTATGTGTTTGGTGCTTATAACATCGGTCACCATCACTTTGCGGCTCTTGGAGAATACACTCAATTAGGTGAAGGTATCGGACCAAAGTTGTGGTATGGCCTTCTTAAGATATTGCCTATCCTGATCGTTACTATGGCGGTTGGTTTGGGAATTGAGTTTTACTATGCCTCCAGAAAAGGACACGGTATTGAGGAAGGGTTCATCGTTTCCGGAATGCTGATTCCTTTGATCATGCCGCCTGACCTTCCATTGTGGATGTTAGGTCTTGCTGTTGTTTTTGCAGTTATCCTTGGAAAAGAGGCATTCGGAGGTACAGGAATGAATATCCTTAACGTGGCCTTGTTGACTCGTGTTTTTGTCTTCTTTGCATATCCAACCTATATCTCAGGTGATGAGGTATGGATTTCCGGAGTTGCGGGAGTAGACGGAGTTACCGGAGCAACACCTCTTGCACTAGCGGCTAAAGGAGGATGGGAGGCTGTAACCCAGGTTTATTCAGCCAGTGATATGTGGTGGGGATTCATCCCCGGTTCCATTGGGGAAACGTCCAAACCGCTGATCATTTTGGGAGCTTTGTTCCTCATCTTTACGCGCGTTGCCAGCTGGAGAATTATGATCTCTATGGTGCTTGGTGCAGCTTTTGTTGGAATGCTTATGAACGGTTTTGCTCCTGAGATTACTGCTGATACTGCTGGAGTTTTCAAATTTATGGCAGTTCCTTGGTACTACCAGTTTTACATGGGAAGTTTCCTTTTTGCCATGGCATTTATGGCAACAGACCCTGTGACTGCATCAGGTACAAATAAAGGGAAATGGATCTATGGTTTCCTCATCGGTAGTATCGGTATGGTGATTCGTATCATCAACCCTGCTTATCCGGAAGGATGGATGCTGGCGATTCTGTTACTGAATGTATTTGCACCGACTATTGACCATTTCGTAGTTGAAGGAAATATGAAACGCAGAGCTAAAAGAGCGGAAGCTATTGCTTAATAAACTGAGGTTGTTCTGAAAGGGAAGTTTCCCGTAAGAAAACCACACAAAAAAGTTATTATCGTGAAAACCAATTATACCTTATTTTTTGTCTTTATACTCACAGCTTTTGTGGCTGTATCGCTTACAGGGTATAGAGAGGTAACCAAGGAGGTTGCCAAACAAAATGAAGATATTTTTAATAAACGTGCGATTCTGAAAGCGGTAGAGAGTAATTTGGTGGAAGCAGACGAGGTGGATGATCTCGAAGATGCCGAAGTACTTGAGGTATTTAACAAAATGGAAAGCCGCGTTTTGGATATGGAGGGCGAAGAGGTGAGTGATGTAGTGGCTGCCAAAATTGAGATGAAGAAGGAGCGTAAGAAGCCTGAGGATGAGCAAAACCTTCCATTGTTTATTTATGACAATGGCAGCGAAAAATTCTATATCCTTTCGGTATTCGGTAAAGGACTATGGGATGATATCTGGGGATATATTGCCCTTAAAGAAGATTTGAATACCGTTGCCGGTGCTGCTTTTGATCACAAGGCTGAGACGCCTGGTCTTGGCGCAGAGATCAAGGACAACCCTGCTTTCAGTAAAGCTTTTGAAGGCACTGAAATTTTCAAAGATGGAGAATTCGTTTCCATCAATGTTTATAAAGCTGCCAAAGACAGAAAGCATGAGGTGGACGGGATTTCCGGTGCAACTATC
This sequence comes from Bacteroidota bacterium, assembly GCA_008501835.1. Classification (GTDB taxonomy): domain Bacteria; phylum Bacteroidota; class Bacteroidia; order Chitinophagales; family Saprospiraceae; genus BCD1. The sequence continues at coordinate 2,064 of QQUB01000444.1, read as the reverse complement.
ACCTGTGTCGGAGTTTCTGATATGTTATATGACGGTATTGAAAACTACCTTCCTTATTTAGAAAAGATTAAATCAAAATAAAATGGCTGAGACTGCAACTGAAAAAAAAGTAAGAGAGCCGTTATTCGGACCAAAAGAGCGTAAGCTACTCACAGATCCGCTGAATGACAATAATCCGATTACGGTACAGGTATTGGGTGTTTGTTCAGCCCTGGCCGTGACCTCACTGGTATATCCTTCTATTGTGATGGCTATTTCAGTGGTTTTTGTAATCACATTTGCGAACTTGTTTACCTCACTGCTCAGGAATCTTATTCCTAATGAGGTGCGTATGATCGTTCAGCTCGTAATTATTGCCTTCCTGGTAACAATGGTAGAGTTGACACTTCAGTATCTCAATTATCCTGTTTACAAGCAGTTGTCTGTTTATATCGGTTTGATTATTACCAACTGTATCGTGATGGGACGTCTGGAGGCTTTCGCCATGGGTAGTAAGCCGTGGAAATCAATTCTGGACGGACTTGGAAACGGTATCGGTTATGGTATAATACTGGTAGTTGTTGCCTTCTTCCGTGAATTATTCGGAAAGGGATCCTTGTTCGCAGGTAGCCCAATTGAATTGAAGATCATTGGTAACACCAGCGATTATATGATCAATACTACCGAGAGCGTTTTGTTCGGATGGTATACCAACAATAACCTGATGGTATTGCCGGTAGCTGCGATGTTCATCATCGGGGTTTACATCTGGATCCAGCGTACTCGCAATAAGAAATTGGTTGATATATCTTAAGAATTAAGACCCGCTTTCGGGTTTTTCAAGAAATATAGAATATGGCTTTTCGTAAGCTGTATTCAGAAAGCTTAAAATCATGGGTGAATTTATTAATACTTTTATCAAAGCGGCCTTTATTGAGAACCTGCTCCTTGCATACTTCCTGGGGATGTGTTCTTTCCTCGCCGTTTCCAAATCTGTAAAAACAGCTATTGGTCTTGGGTTTGCAGTGATTTTCGTTTTGGGTATTACAATGCCAATTAACTGGCTGATCAATGAATACCTGCTTTCAGAAGCCGGAGTATTCGGTATGGATCTTACCTTCCTGAGATTTATTCTCTTCATCGCGGTAATTGCCTCAATGGTACAGTTGGTAGAGATGGTGGTTGAGAAATTCTCACCTTCACTCTATGCCGCTCTGGGTATCTTCCTGCCATTGATCACTGTAAACTGTGCGATCCTTGGAGGTTCATTATTCATGGTTTCCAGAGAATATACTTTGGGTAATGCAGTAGCCTTTGGTTTAGGAGGTGGAGTTGGATGGTTCCTGGCGATTGTAGCTTTGGCAGCTATCCGTGAAAAGATCCGCTATTCCAATGTTCCTGCTCCTTTGCGTGGATTGGGAATGGCCTTCCTTTTAACTGGATTGATGGGGCTTGCGTTTATGAGCCTGATGGGGATTGACCCGGCCATTTTCCTGGACTAAATAAACAGCACTAGCTGATTATTAATACTGAAAAAACATTTTAGAATGATTATTTTATATGCAGTTATAGTTTTCTCTGCGGTAATTTTGGCACTTTCTGTCATGCTGATTGCTGCAAGAAAAAGACTGGTCCCTCAGGGAGATGTAACTATCGTAATTAACGGTGATGAGTCTAAACCTGTAAAAACAAAACCAGGGCAAACATTATTGTCAGCGCTTTCTGAACAAAAGATCTTCCTGCCGTCTGCCTGTGGAGGTGGTGGTACTTGTGCGATGTGTGAATGTCATGTAGATGAAGGAGGTGGAGATGTGTTGCCAACGGAAATGAACCACCTTACTCGCAAGGAAGCTGCGGAGAACAAACGTCTGGCTTGCCAGGTGAAGGTTCGTGAAGATATGAAGGTGCGTATTCCTGAAGAGATCTTCGGAATCAAGAAGTGGGAGTGTGAGGTTGTTTCCAATTACAACGTTGCTACCTTTATCAAGGAGTTTGTAGTGAAGTTGCCGGAAGGTGAAACGCTTGACTTTAAAGCAGGTGGATACATTCAGATCGACGTTCCAGCCACTGAGGTGGATTATAAAG
>QQUB01000474.1 GCA_008501835.1 Bacteroidota bacterium | reverse complement strand
GAATTCAAACCTATTGCTGTCGGATGGATTACCAGGAAAAAACCTGGGACTTTTTAAATGATATTCCCGATTCAAAATAATGATAGCCCTGCTCAGTTTTTTACTTAAACCTTCGTATTTTGTAGCCAAATAAATTTTGATGTAAAGACGATCGGATTTATTAAAGAATGTTTTTCTTTTTTAATTCATGAACCTGATTTTCAGCAAAAGCCTAACCGAATAATATGACAAAAGTGAGTATTTTGGTCAGTGGTGCCAATGGCCAAATCGGCTCGGTGCTTACCAAAGCATTGCGTGAGAAATATGGCAAAGATGCCGTATTGGCGACTGATATTCGAATGGGGAACCACGATGACGGCCCCTTTGAATTACTGGACATTCTAGATGCCAAACAATTGTCCAGACTTGTAAGAAAGTATAAAATCAATCAAATCTACCATCTTGCAGCTATCCTTTCTGAAACCGGGGAAAAACATCCTCGAATGGCGTGGGACATTAATACAAATGGGTTGTTTAATGTGCTCGAAATTGCTAAAGAACGCCACATGAAGTTGTTCTTTCCCAGTTCTATTGGTGTTTTTGGCAGCCATACTCCAAGGGTTTTAACTCCTCAGGAGACCATTATCCATCCGGAAACGGTTTATGGGATAAGTAAGGCCGCTGGTGAAAACTGGTGCCAATATTATTATTTGCATTACGATGTGGATGTCAGATCGGTACGGTATCCGGGAATCATTAGTTACCAGTCTCCTCCCGGTGGTGGAACAACAGATTATGCGGTCGACATTTATCACAAGGCAGTGCAAGGGGAAGATTACGAATGTTTTCTTCAGGAGGATACCATGCTACCGATGATGTACATGGATGATGCGATTAAAGCGACGCTGCAACTGATGGAGGCCCCGGCTGAGAAGGTAAAGATCAGAACGAGTTATAACCTGGCCGCCATGAGTTTTACTCCCGCTGAAATCACTGCCGAAATTCAAAAGTATTATCCGGATTTCAGAGTCACTTATAAACCGGATTTCCGACAGGAGATTGCTGATTCCTGGCCACAAACCATTGATGATCATCAGGCTACAGATGATTGGGGCTGGCACCCTGATTATGATCTTAAAAATATGACTTCTGAAATGATCAGGAACCTCAAAGCAATGTTAGTCAAATAAAACGGAGTTCATTATTCCCATACAACAAATTCAAAATAAAAACCATGTTTAAAAATACAAGACCAGCCATTCAGCAAGAACTCGAAGAGATAAAAGAAGCTGGATTATATAAAGAAGAAAGAATCATTGTCACGCCACAATCTGCGGAAATAAAAACAGATAAAGGAGCCGAGGTATTGAATTTTTGTGCTAATAATTATCTGGGGCTATCTTCTCACCCTGATGTTTTGGAAGCCGCAAAAGAAGCCATTGATACTCATGGTTTTGGTTTATCTTCCGTAAGGTTTATCTGTGGAACACAGGATCTGCACAAAGAACTTGAGCATAAGATTGCTGATTTCGTAGGTCAGGAAGATGCGATTCTCTATGCTGCTGCCTTTGACGCCAATGGAGGGTTATTTGAACCCATTTTGACAGCTGAGGACGCCATTATTTCAGATTCATTGAATCACGCTTCCATAATCGATGGAATTCGCCTGTGCAAGGCTCAGCGCTATCGTTATGCCAATAACGACATGAATGATCTGGAAGAAAAATTAAAGGAGGCCCAGAGTGCCCGTCGAAGAATGATTGCCACCGACGGTGTATTCTCCATGGATGGTACAATCGCCCAGCTGGATAAAATTTGTGATCTGGCAGATAAATACGATGCAATGGTGATGGTGGATGAATGTCATGCTACAGGTTTTGTTGGTAAAAGAGGACGTGGTTCTATAGAATACCGGAATGTAATGGACAGGGTAGATATCGTGACCGGAACCTTTGGAAAAGCACTCGGCGGGGCTTCCGGTGGTTTTACAGCGGCCCGAAAAGAAATTGTGGATATGTTACGTCAGCGGTCAAGGCCATACCTTTTCTCAAATACCCTGGCTCCGGCCATTGCTGGGGCTTCCATAAAAGTACTGGATTTGCTGACTTCAAGTACGGCCTTGCGGGATAAGTTGGAAGACAATACCAAATATTTCAGAGAAGAGATGGGTAAAGCTGGTTTTGATATTATCCCAGGAGTTCATCCAATTGTTCCGGTGATGTTATATGATGCACCTTTGTCTCAGAAATTTGCCAACAGGCTGCTGGAAGAAGGCATTTATGTAATTGGTTTCTTTTACCCTGTAGTGCCTAAGGGGCAAGCCAGAATCAGAGTACAACTCTCTGCTGGGCATGAACGCGAGCATATCGAAAAAGCAGTCGCAGCCTTTACCAAAGTAGGGAAGGAACTCGGTGTAATTTAGCCGTGTTTTTGAAATGAAATTTAATCGCACGCAACAGGCTCACTTTGCCTTATTGGCCGTTCAGCTAATTTACGGAATAAACTACCTGGTGGCTAAAGGCATCATGCCTGACAAGATAGGTCCCTCTGCGTTCGTGATGCTCAGGCTCAGCGCAGGGGGACTCCTGTTTTGGTTAGTAAGTTCCTTTTTTAAAGAAAAAGTTGACAGGAGAGATCTTCCAAAACTTGCCCTCTGTGGTCTGTTGGGGGCCTGTGCCAATCAAATGCTGTTCTTTAATGGACTCAATCTGACTTCTCCTATCGATGCAGCTATTATTATGACGTCAACACCTGTTTTTGTGTTGATCATCAGTTCTTTTATTTTAAAGGAATCAATTACTTTTCAAAAGGTTGTAGGGCTTATTGTAGGAGCAATAGGTGCAATTCTACTGATTTATGCCGGTGCCACTTCAAGAGGTACCGGAACCATTCTGGGGAACAGTCTGGTGCTAATGAATGCCGTTTCATTTTCCTTTTATCTGGTAATTGTGAAACCCTTTATGAAAAAATACAAACCCATCACGGTAATCAGTTGGGTCTTTTTATTTGGTTTTTTATTTGGTCTGCCCTTTGGAGCTAAACAGTTGTATGAAACGGATTTTTCCACCTTCACATCTGGCACTTATGCGGTAATAGCCTTTGTAATACTTGGTACTACATTTTTGGCATACTTGTTTAATATTTTTGCTTCAAAGCATGTAATGCCAAGTATTTCAGGAAGTTACATCTATTTGCAACCTGTTATTTCCTTCCTCGTGGTTTCCATTTATTCTTTTTGGATGAAGGTTGACCGGTATAAAGATGACATTAGTATGTTGAAGGTGGCTTGTTGTCTTTTTGTAATTGCAGGAGTTTATCTCATCAGTTCAAAAAGGTTAAAGCTTTTCCAAATCAGATCAAAATCCTCTCAGGTGTGAAAACCTTATCAAAAAACCCGGCTCCGATACATATTCGGAGCCGGGTTTTTATATTCGCAAACACCGAATTCTTTCGGCGAGTACGGAAAAAGCTACTTCACAACAATACTTTGAACAATAGAGCTATTCCCGGATTTTAACCTAATAAAATACATTCCGGAATCCAATTGAGCCGCGTCGAAAAAATACTTAGACTCACCGGCAGGAATTTCTCCCCGGAAGATGGTTTTTATCGTTTGCCCAAGTACATTATTCAATTCAATGCTGGCACTAATTGGTGATTCATTCTCAACAGGAATACAGGTAATGGCTGAAGCAGGATTCGGAAAAACATCCAGTAATCTCGTAGCTTCAGGGTCGATTTCACTGGTATTGACACAAACGACCACATCAAAATCAAAATAGCCGGCAGGAGCAGTAAGCGGACGAAGAATAGTTTTACCACTATTGGCCTCAGCCTCGAAGTAGTAGTGAATAGTTGCTTCTTCTTCAGCTGCGGGAAGGTAAACTTCCCAGATATCGTTGTCCGTATAGGCCATGTCCATAGATTCGTACCCGCTGGAGATATCAGTAGTGTAATAAACTTTAGCGCTGGCAATGCCGGAAGAATGCTTAATGGAAGCCGATAAGTAAGTTTCTTCACTTGAACAAATATCCACTCGTACCTGTTCGTGATTGACCAACAAAGGATCATCTGTTCCTACCTCTTTGGTGATACAATGCAAAGCACCACTGGCCGGAATGATCTGATTACAGTTTATCCCTACAATGTTATACCCCGGCATAGCTTCTTGCCAGATCCTTAGGCCTGTTGTGTCATATTGTTCTTCATAGGTTGGAACCAGAATTGTTTTATTCAGAAAAATAGCATTGGCGTAAGTACGGTAGTCCCCTCCAAAATTTGGATATGCGCCATTTTCCGGTGGCATTGGAACCCTGATGATCTCATAAGGATTGCCATACGGGGTGACAAAATTGTTGAGTACATATTGAATGTTGGCTTCAATTTGAGGACCATCCGCTATTCCTTCCGGATATTCACCAACCAGAATCCGCTCTTCATCAAGCAGTTTCATATGCATGTCAATGTGGTGAATGGCATCGTAAGGCAGATTGGTCATTTTGGGATAAGTGGTTATTCCCATATAATCACTCATGATCTGGTCAATATCCTCTTCAGAATGATTGCTGGTTCCCCAGTTATTAAAAGGCCCGTTTTCATCAAGGACAAGGTTAGAGGAAAAA
>QQUB01000237.1 GCA_008501835.1 Bacteroidota bacterium | reverse complement strand
TGTTTTAAATACAGTGGACATGCCAAATGATGGTGAACCCATGTATGCCGTACATAATAGTTACACCAATACCATTTTAGTTGGTGATTATAGTGGCCATGTTATTGCATTTGATGGAGCTGATTTTTCGGAAGTTGGAAGTGTTGCAGCAGGAAATGGTGTGTTCCATATGTGGCTTAGCCCTAACAATCAACAACTCTGGGTTAATAATGAACTGGATAGAACGATTTCGGTAATTAATCCTAATACCCTTGAAAATATAGCAACGGTGGCCTTACCTCAGGATTTGTACGATCTGGGCTATAAACCACACGATGTAATTGTCGCTCCGGATAATGCCTCCGCTTTTGTTTCCTTACTCGGAAATCATGACGAAGATTATGTGATCAAATACAGCACTACAACTTTTGAAGAAATTGATCGGGTCGCTGTAGGTCTGGACCCTCACGTCTCATTGACACCTAATAATGATAAATTATATGTTGCCAGTCAGTTTAGCAGTGAACTAAAGGTGTTAAACCGTTCTGATTTGGCTGAAGTGGCCACATTGAATATTCCCAATGCACATGGATTGGGCATGAACAGCGCCGGAACATATCTTTATGTAAGTAACATTTCCAATGGTGGGGTAGAAGCTACCTATACGGTTGATTTGATGACAAATACTCTCGTAGGAGATCCGGTGGATGCGCCATTTGCTGTGCCTCACAATTATTCTGTATCAAGTGATGACAGCAAACTTTACCTGACGCATAGCGGGCCTAACAGCCACGTAAGTGTTTATGATTTGAATCCGTTACCAACGCTTTCTACAAGTATTGCTGTTGAAAATAATCCATTTGGGCTGGTAGCTTATTCTTATGAAGAGACAATTACTGAATTGACGATTTGTGCCGGAGATGGCACTTCAGATGCGTTTGATGTTATGGCACATGGTGCAAATGGAGGTAATATTGGTTGGGTGATTACGGATGCTGACCTTAATATTCTGGCTGTTCCGGCTGCTCCTCCTTTTGATTTGGAAGGTGCTCCTGCTGGTGTTTGTTTAATATGGCAAATTGCTTATGAAGATGGGTTGACAGGCTTGGAAATGGGGAATAATGTTGCTGATTTGATGGGGTGTTATGATTTGTCAAATGCAATTACTGTTACTCGTGAAAGTAATGAAGGAGGAGTTTTGGAAGGCGGTCCGTTTGCCTTTTGTGTAGGCGACGGCGTAGCCGATCATATCGAAGCAGGAGCGATTACGCTTAGCGGTAATAGTGGAGCGAATAGCCAGTGGGTAGTTACGTTCCCTGACGGATCTATTGCAGGCTTGCCCCCAAGTTATGAAGTAGTGGATTTTGACGGCGCAGGAGACGGTGTATGTTCCGTATGGCACTTGAGTTATGCAGATGGATTGACTGGACTAGAGCCAGGACTTCAGTTATCTGATATTGAAGGATGCTACAGTCTCTCGAACCCGATTGAAGTGAGCAGGACGCAACCAGAAGGCGGCGTATTGGAAGGCGGCCCGTTTGCCTTTTGTGTAGGCGATGGTGAGGCCGATAATATCGAGGCGGGAGCGATTACGCTTAGCGGTAATAGCGGTGCTAACAGCCAGTGGGTAGTTACGTTCCCTGACGGATCTATTGCAGGCTTGCCCCCGAGTTATGAAGTAGTTGATTTTGACGGAGCAGGAGAAGGCGTATGTTCAGTTTGGCACTTGAGTTATGCAGATGGATTGACTGGACTAGAGCCAGGACTCCAGTTATCAGAAATTGAAGGATGCTATAGCCTTTCTAACCCAATTGAAGTGAGCAGGACACAACCTGAAGGTGGAGTATTGGAAGGTGGCCCGTTTGCCTTTTGTGTAGGAGACGGCGTAGCCGATCATATCGAAGCGGGAGCGATTACGCTTAGCGGTAATAGTGGAGCGAATAGCCAGTGGGTAGTCACGTTCCCTGATGGTTCGATTGCTGGCTTGCCTCCGAGTTATGAAGTAGTAGATTTTGACGGCGCAGGAGAAGGTGTATGTTCCGTATGGCACTTGAGTTATGCTGATGGATTGACTGGACTGGAACCTGGAATGCAATTATCAGAAATACAAGGATGCTACAGCCTTTCTAATCCAATTGAAGTTGACAGAACCCAACCTGAAGGCGGGGTTTTGGAAGGTGGACCGTTTGAGTTTGAAGTAGGAGATGGTGTTGCAGATATGATTCCAGATGGTGCAATTACTTTAAGTGGTAATAGTGGAAGTAACAGCCAGTGGGTAGTGACATTTGAAGACGGTTCCATTGCTGGTTTACCACCAAGTTATGATGTCGTTGAATTTGACGGTGCAGGTGAAGGCACATGTTCGGTATATCACTTGAGTTATGAAGATGGCATTGTAGGCCTCGAGCAAGGCGCACCATTAGCTGATTTAGAAGGTTGTTTCAGTTTGTCCAACGCTATTTCTGTTGTCCGATCAAATACTGACGGTCTAATTGATAATGGGACGGGAACCACATTTACTTCCATATTAGATAAAGCATTGGATGTTGATCTTTATCCAAATCCAGTTGCTGATTTGCTTCAGGTATCATTGGATGTACCGTCGAAGGAAGGTGATGTTGATTTGCAAATTATCTCTCTGGCAGGAAAAGTGTTGTACAGTGCAAAAATAAATGCTGATCAAAGTCGGGTTTCCATTCCGGTATCAACACTGTTTGATGGCATATATATCCTTACTGTAGTGCATGATGGAGAAATCGTTACAAAACGCTTTGTGAAGAATTAGCAGCGACTGAAATAGGTTTTTCGACTTTATGTAGAAAGTCGTCATAAATAGTAATGCTTAATAAGTAAAGCGGTACCAAAGCAATTTGGCGCCGCTTTGCTGTTTTAAGCAACCTGTATGGAAATAGTTGAGTTCATTTTAATAAAAAAGCAAAAAGGCTTTCCGCCAAATGACGAAAAGCCTTGTATTTACTGGGTGGAGCTAGCGGGATTCGAACCCGCGACCTCTTGACTGCCAGTCAAGCACTCTAGCCAACTGAGCTATAGCCCCATTTGAAATGTAAAATGCAAAATTAAAAATGCAGAATGTAAAAGTGTTATTACTATTTCAAATTTCGGAAAACAAAAATACAACTTATTTTAAAAAATAAGTGTTGCAGGTCAAATCTTTTTTGTTTTGAAACAACTGTCCTGATAAACCTTCGCCTCAGCCTTTTAAATTATCACATCTGCACATACACCATTACCTTCTCTTCAAAGAATTCTTCCGGAAATACATCCGTTACCGGCCAGATCTCAGTATAACTGCCACCGGGAAGGCTTTTGATCTCCTCTTTTACATCGCCGCCTTTAAGGGTTATCAATCCGTTAGGGTAGGCGTGTTGATGTTTGTGACTAACCAACCGGGTACTCCAGTGATTCAATTTGTCCAGAGCGGCAACAGCCCTGCAAATAACAAAATCAAACTTCCCCTTCAACTCCTCTGCCCGGATGTGTTTCGCGCTGACATTTTTTAAATTAATAGCATCAGCAATTTCCTGTACCACCCGAATCTTCTTGCGAGTACCATCAATCAAGGTGAATTGAACATGGGGAAATAAAATGGCCAAAGGGATTCCCGGCATCCCGCCGCCTGTCCCCAGATCCAGAATTCTGCTGCCGGATTTAAAATTGACCTTTTTGGCTATAGCTAAAGAATGAAGAATATGATGTGGGTAAAGGTTCTCAATATCCTTCCTGGAAATGACATTGATCTTTTGATTCCAGTCCCTATACAGGTCTCCCAGCTGTTCAAATTGAGATTGCTGAGTTTCTGTCAGCTTTGGGAAGTATTTTAAAATGATATCGATATTGTTAGCCACGAATGCACGAATTTTTATTGATTAAAGATAATTGAATGGGGAAAATGCCAAAATGCTTCAATGCGTAAATTATTCAATCATTTTGTCAATGCATCCCGAAATGCATTCCAGATTACCTCATCCGCAGGTTCTGCGATGATGGTTTCTTTCTGGTTGGAAACAGGATGGGTGAATTCCAGCTTCCGGGCATGGAGATGAATAGATCGGTCTCTGTTTCCTCTGCGAAAGCCATATTTCACATCTCCCTTCACCGGACAGTCGATGGCAGCCAGCTGTGCCCGTATTTGATGGTGGCGTCCGCTTTCCAGAGTGATCTCCAGTAAGTGATATCTTTCAATGCTGGCGATTAATTTATAGTGCAGAACACTTTTTTTGCTTCCGGGTTTTTCTGTATCGCTGGCAAAACTGATGTTCTTTTTAGCATTTTTTATCAGGTAGTGCTCCAGAGTGCCTTCCGTTTTTGGAGGTTTGTTGGGAACGACGGCCCAGTAAGTCTTTTTGAGTTGCCTGGATTTAAATTGCTCATTCAGCGAGGCCAATGCTCCTTTAGTTTTGGCAAAGAGAACAATGCCACTCACGGGCCTGTCGATGCGATGAATCAGATGAAGGCGAGATTTGGTATAGATTTCTCCAAGTTCGAGCATTGATTTATCTCCGGTTTTATCTGCCTGAACAGGGATGCCAGCCGGCTTATTGAAAGCGATCAATTGGTTGTTTTTATACAAAACCAGTTCGCCGATGTTGATATTATCCGTCATA
>QQUB01000268.1 GCA_008501835.1 Bacteroidota bacterium | reverse complement strand
TATTACTCATATCAAAAAACAAAGGCCCCAGACACATATCCAGTTGCATTTGCCTTCTTCGATTAGGCGCAATGACCTCAAGTTCATAATCTTCAAAAGTTTCGCTTGTCACATTTGGGTTGGGATTGTCGAAATTCTCCGTACTGGCATAAACGCCTGAATACGGTACCATAGGGAATGGCTTTTGCTCTGTGGTAGACAAATCTGCTAATCGACAGCCAATGGCGAGGGAATAATAATTACCAATGGATTCCTTAAAAAATACAGCACCAAGTGATTGGACACAATAACTCTCCTTAAAAACAGCCTGGGCTCCAAATACCTTATCCTGATTAGGCCCGGGAACAACTTTCAACCAACCAGTAGTGTTGATCCCATCTAAAAGTTCAACCGGTTTATCAGGTGATGCAGATCCGGCAGGGAAATTAGGTGCATGAGCGACATCCGGGACGCTGGCTTCTTCTGCGGGAGGGATGTACCTGTTACCAAATTCGATATAATCACCTTCAGCAATCAACAGGAATTCCGTACCGATAATCCCACACATAGCCTGTATCTTAACCGGATTAGCACTGTCGCCATTGACCTGGTATTTACCATTGGGCAATAAATACAATTCGAGATCATTAGTGTTTCCGTTATCTTTTGGGCGATATCCTAACCCAAACCCTCCAGTATCTGCAGGTTTCAAGGTAAGCGTCTCTCCTGTAGTTTCGTTGAAAAACTCACAAACGAACGGATCGAGACCTTCTTTAGGCTGGATAACAAAATTGGAACGCAATCCATCCACCGGGCGCAGCGGATCAACCGATGATTTTAGGGAAACCACCTGGCTTTTTTTGTTGGTATTTGACTCAACCCCCTGAAAAATCGGGTAGCGGATAGTTCTAACACTATTGACATTCGAGCCATAAGTATATCTCATCTCCGCTGATGGAGCTGCAGAAAATGCAGGGCTTTCTATAAAGAGGTTATAAAATTCCCCCCTGTCGACTTCTGCATTAAACTGAAATGCTCCCAGCAAATTTCCGTCAAGCGGTAGGGTAACTCCAGTTTCTTCAACTGGAATTTGTGTTGAATTAGTGGTTGGACTGTTCCATTTTAGAAAAAAATTGGTTCCTTTCTGTGTAGAATTTTTATTCATGGAAATCCCGACCGGATCCGTACCGGAAATGATCAGGCTGGCATTATTGGGGATGGTCATACCCAGGTTTCCAAAAGAAACGAAATTATCCTGGGTGCCTTGAGTAACGAGGTAGGTATTGTAAGGTTTTGTTGGCTGCCCTTTAGCGGCAATGATAAGATTTTGACCATTTGGGAAAGACTGTTTTACATTATTGGGATCCTTAACCCAGCCGATCCATTTGGCATTTCCTCCTTTGATATTGACGATGGAAATAAAATCATCAATAAAGGTATTCTCATTCGATATTTTACTCCCCGGTGGTAGAAACAGAAACGCACCTTGCAGATCATTCCAAGCACTGGTGAGGGAAATTGGGTCTTGATTGGAGGGAACCGATGTCAGCAGAAAATGGACTGCAAAGTCATTTTGGGTACCGGAACTAGAACTAATATATTGATAAAGCCCGCCTTTATCAGATTTTGCCAAAAATTTGAATTGTAATTCAGCCATGGATCCTGGTTTGTAGAATTAATGCGCTAAGGAAAAAGGGTGATCGTCAAGATTGTCCGGTGTGGTATTGGCCCAATATATGCCCTCGATTGTCCAAAAGAAGAGTACAGTTAAAATTCAGATAGATTACAAACTCAACATGCCCCGGGCTTTGACCATCTGCCACAATTGGAAATACGGTTACCTGAAATAGTCCGGATTCCCAGGTTATTTCAAACTTATTGGGCTTGTTGACAATCATTCCTCCCATCTGAAAATTATCGTCATCGGTTGGTGGTTCAGTGTAAATCGGTACGACAAAGTCATACGGAATGTATAGCCCTGTTTTGAAGAATTCGCCTTTTTTGGGCCAGCCTCTGATTCCGGAAGTTTTATTTCCATTAATTTTCAGGTCAGAAATATTATCTCCTGAAATATTGAAAACATATGCTCTCCCGATGATTACCATTCCATTCTTTTTTAAAAGAATTGTTCAGGATAATGAAAAACCAATACCGGCTGTACTTCGCCAATATTGATTTCTCCCCCGGGATTTTGTCGCAAAGTGCCGGGTCAAACCGGTTTGTGTGCTCTCATTTCTGAAATACCGACCTCAACCTGACACTCTGTTCCGACAAAATAGTTGGGGTTACCCAAACATTTTTTTTTACTTTGGAGGTGTGCCGATAGTTGTTGTAGACAAAACAAAGCCATTCGTATTCATCAATATCACTTTATTGTAAGCGATGTAAATGATGATGTCATTGGTAATGGATACATTTTGTCCCGGCCCCGGAAGTTGTACACTCACGTTATACTGCCCCGGGTCTTCCCAGCGTATCGTCAGTTCATTGGCTGCATTATAGCCAAAAGATGCGCTGCTGGCATCATCGAGATGTTTAACAATTGGAAAAGCTTTTGCACTTGGCGTGTATTTAGTTGTTCCGCCTGTACCATCACTCCATGCAGGAATATCTCCTCCTGAAAAGCCATTAATGCTTAGGGTCAATTGTTCGTTATAAGTATTAAAAACATAAACTTGTCCGTCTGCCATAATAAATTGGGTTTTAGGTTAAAAAATATTTAGAATAAATTATTGTGCTTTTTTATTGATCACGTGGAGTACAAATCCATCGGTATTCATGATCACCAGCTCATTAAAGGTTATATACAGGATGAGATTATCAGTAACTGCAGCAGCAGGCAGAGTGAAAGGATTAAAGTAGGTTACGCCACCATCATTTGCCTTGATGTGCAAATTATTGATGCCATCAGTAAACCCTCCAGTGTCAGATTCTTTTACATGAGGAACAACCTGGCCATATGGAGTGTATTTGACATCCTCATTGGTATTAAAACCTCTTAACAAAACCACAGGGTAATTATTGATGTATACAAACAGATCCATTGACGTTGTATTGAATACATAAACCTGCGATTGGGTCTGACTTAAGTTATTACTCATATTCGAACTGGAATGGGCTGGTTAAAAATAAAAACCCCTATTTCATGAAGTTTAAACCTAATTAAATTAGTCCTCTCTGATAATTCCTTCCCTGCAATGTTCCTTTTCCCTGATCAGTATTGAGTTAATCCAAAACTAAGCTGCTCCCAAATACTTTTTGTGCACAATTTTTCGTATTTATGTTCAATTATTTTTAATTATTAATTAATTTTAAATTCACAAATAATTGTTAATCAATTTTTTACATTAACAATACTCAAAAAAATCATACTCAATTATTTAAAAAAATGTATAAATCAAAATTGATAAAACTGTTGAGTTTACTGACACCGGAGGAGTCACGGATGTTCTATAAATTCATTCGATCAGTCTTTTATCAAAACAATGCCAACGTCGTCAGGCTTTATGAATATCTCAGAAAATATTACCCGGATTTCCCTGAAAAGAAGCTACAGAAAGAGCTTGTTTTTGAAAAATTATTTCCCGGCCGAACCTATAGCCTGAACACTCTGGCAGCACTCATGAGTAAAATGGTCAGGCTTTTGCAGGAATTCTTACTGATCCTGGATTTACGATCCGATCAATTTGAGCGGGAAAAACGGCTTGTTCGTATTTATGGGCAACGAAACCAATATGATCTTTTTGAAAAAGGCACGAGAGAGTTGCTGGATCAATTAGTATCATCTGAAACACCTTCTCTTATTAATACCATTGCATTGAACCACCAATTATACTTTCATCCACTTCACAATAAATACGACCCTGAAGATGATTCTCTGGAAAACCTCATGGATGCATTGGATCAATATTTTGTCCTGGAAAAAATGAGGTATGGCATTGCTCTTATGAGTAAACAAAAAATCCTGACACACCCCTACAAATGGAAACTGATGGAGGCGGTTCGGGAGGGTTCATCTGATATTATCTCACCTATATTATTCCAACTTTACACGATTGCCTTTGCTCTTCTGGAAGAAAAAAGATCAGTAAATTTCAAATCTTTTGAAAAACTGTTTTTTGAACATATTCAAGACCTGGATAATCGTGACAAATCACTTCTTTACTTTACCGGATTGAATTATGCCAATGGGCAGGTAAACGCTGGAAAAACTGCCTTCAGCCCAATTGCTCTGAAATGGTACCAGGACGGCCTCACAAATAATTTATTACTGGATAACCAAAAAATGGATGAAACGACCTTTGGGAATATTGTCACTTATGGATGCAGAGAAAAAGAGTATGCCTGGACAAAAAATTTCATTTCCTTTTACCAGGTACTTCTTGAAGATGAAACCAGAGAAGCCGTGGTAACCTACAACCTTGCTTTATTGCACTTTTCATTGCAGGAGTTCGATAAAGCCCTGGCTATCCTGAACAATTATTCGTTTCCCGAAAAAGATCAACCTAAAGCCCGGCTTACGATAATCAGAACCTTGTTTGAATTATTCCTAAAGGATCAGGATTACTACGATGTGCTGATATCCAATATTCGATCCTTTGAAATGGTTATTTCCAGAAACAGTTTTTTTGAA
>QQUB01000909.1 GCA_008501835.1 Bacteroidota bacterium | reverse complement strand
TTTTGGGTACGAGTCTTGAGGTCTTCTTCCAGTACACTTCCTTCTGCCAATCTGAATTGATAGAATTTTTCCAATGCGGCATCAAGAACGCTCAAAACAAATTTCCACTCCTTTTCGTCAATACTTTTGGAATCGGTAGCTACAACATTAGGCAAGCGAAGAATAGCAGCCGTCAGCTCTTCACGTGGCGCTCCAAGTTCTTCGGTAAGCGAGTTTAATTCTTCAAAATATTTACGAAACAATGCTTTGTTCAACCCATATTCCTCATCACCTTGCAGAGAGGTGGTTTCGATCAGCATGTCAATTTTTCCTCTAAAGGTCTTTTCGGTCACCACCCGTCTGATCTCGTGTTCTTTTTCTTTGTAATTCTGGGGTATTTTCAGCCTAAGGTCTGAATATTTGCTGTTAAGGGAGCGTATCTCAATGTTAATGGTTTTGTCACCATAAGTTTGCGTTTCCCTCCCATAACCAGTCATTGATAATAACATATGACGATACTTTAATGTAATTTAAGTGCGTAAAGATAACCTTTCTATCCTTGGAAGGAAGATATTTTGCAAAAGAATGGTGAGATTGAAAAGATTGATTAAGTGCACACGCAACCTTTTTTAGATTAAGTCCGTGTAAGCTTGTCAAATAAAATACACCCGGGTTGCAAACCCTGGAAATACTATTTTTCCAAAAAATAGTATTTCTGGAACCAGCAACTTGAAATGGAGCAAAGCGACATCCCGCACACGTAGTGTCGGGACCAGTAACTATTTATTACTAACCAAAAACGCACTCTCACCATGAAAAAGTTTTTTTTGCTTGCTATCTGTATCATCCTGTTTGGGAATTGTGAGGTCAATGATGATGTGGTAACCATTACCCTGCCGGAAATAGGTTTAAGTGTTGATGAAACCATTCTAAACAGTTGGTTCAGTGATTTAGAGGAAACCACCACCATTTATGAAGATTTATTCCAGGAATCTGCCAATGCTACCAAGCTGAGGCATTCGCAATACCTCGGAAGTTATTTTGATGAAGAAGGAGGATTCGGCTGGATTGGTACCACTTATGATGTGGACTCCACTTTTTTGATACTGGATATTGAATTCCCATTGCCGGAGACAGATGGTCGATCCATTTACGTGCAGTTGATCCGTAAAGAATCGCTTGATTTTGTAACCCTGGATCCGGAAACAGATACCTATTACTATAATGATCCGGAAGATTTCAAAACACGTTTCCTGCATGAGGGGCCTTATGATGAAGGCGATCATTATGCTAAAGTAATCTCAACTCAGTTTGAATCGGACTTCCCTGACCATAATGCTTATGCGCTTGGATTTCCTGGCACGCACAATGATTTTCGTATCCGTCAGATCATCGATACGGATCTGGGAATTTTGATTTCCGGGACTTTTAAAGGCAGATGTTTGATGTTTTCTTGCGGCTATGCAGAAATTTCCCAGCTGGAAAATGGTACTTTTAATGCATTTATTGGATTACAATAGGTGGGAAACAGACAATAGTCTCAGTATTTGGTGAACCAAAACCTTCAAAATATCATAACGGGTTGTCAGCAGAATAACCCTGCTGACCAGGAGCAATTGTATAAGTTATTTTACAATTACGGGTTAACTATTTGCTCTCGTTATGCCTATACGCAGGAGGAGGCCAGGGAGATGCTCAATGATGCTTTTGTCAAGATTTTTCGGGGGATTAATAAATACGAATTCAAGGGTAGTTTTAAGAGCTGGATATATCCGGTTTTTGTAAGGTGTTGTGTTGATTATTACCGGAAATTTTATGAAAGGAAAGCACCTCCACCAGTTGGATTGGAGTCGGCTGAAACGGCAAGTGTCTCCCCGGATATTTTTAGCAATATGGACTACCAGGGACTTTTGCAACTGATCAGAAATCTTCCTCCTGTGTATAGTGTGGTATTTAACCTTGCAGTGGTGGAAGGGTATAAACACAGTGAGATAGCCAAAATGTTGAACATCAGTGAAGGAACGTCTAAATCCAATTTGTCCCGGGCGAAGCAAAAAATGAAAGCCATGATTTTGGCTCAAAATTTAGTGACAGATGAGTGATATGAATTTTGAACATATAAGGCATACGTTACTCGAAACACAGGAGTTTGAGTATCACCCGGAGGACTGGGCTGCTGTGGATCGTGCACTTCGTCCTCGTCGTAGAAAAGGATTGTTTTTCATATTTCTCTTTGCAGGGGTGGGGGTATTGACCAGTGGTGTTGTCCTTAGTCAGTTTAGGGGAGGCCATGATCAGGCAGGAGGCATGATCTCCGGGATTCAGGAGGAAAGAAAATTTGGGCCAGAGACTTCAAAGGTTTTGATAGAGAATAATGAAGCAACTGGATTGGCTGAAAATATTGAAATTGAAAAATCGAATCCGGTAGAAAATTTAGCTGAAATCAACAACTCCGTTGGAAAAAACCAACCTATCGAATTAGACAAAAAGCCATTACCTCCGGTTAAGGTCCAAAATTATGAAATACAGGAGGATTTATATGCCACCGGTGAAATGATGGAATCGGAAATTGTCGAAAAAGAACTGGCGTCAATTGAAACCCCTGTTTTTCTGCCAATACTTGATTGTACAGTTAAGCAGGATGATGTGCCTGAATTGCCGGAAGGAAAGGTTTTACCTCCTCAATTAGCAGAGACTCAAATAGCAAGGAAAATTCACGGCAGGATAGCTGTAGGATTGACCTTTCAACCCGGACAAAATGATGTGTTCCCAGGGAATGGTCGCACACCAAAAGCAGCAGGACAATCTGTACAGGTCATTGTGCCGTTGAATGATAAAAACATGGTTGGATTACAACTTCGCAGCCAGCGCAGTTACAGCTACCATGATTCATTGCTGGTCGAAGTGGCTAATCAATATTATCCTGACTGGTCCGATGATTTTGAATTGTTTTATGACTCTTTGGATGTCGCTCAGAAAAGTCTCACCCTTGATCTGACTTATTATCGAACCGTTTTTAATAAACCCTGGGGCAATTTACACTTCGGCCTGGGTGGTCGTTTTTCACTCAAAAGAGATCAACGGGTGGACAGTGTGATTAAAAATATTTATCTGGGCAGACTGGTACAGTCGAATAATGTTTCATTTCAGGAAGTATTTAAAGGCATTGTTCCGGAATTATTGATAGATGTTCCGATTTATAAAGGTTTAGGCGTTTCATTTGGCATGGAATATTCTATACCCGTTTCTAAAGAAGTTTTTGATATTGAACCACAATTTTCAGGTTTTGGCAGGTTGTATTATGAATTCTAAATCAATAACTATACTTCAACCTCAAAAAAACAGCCTGTAAAGCACTGCTATACGTCTCATTTTTATCAAAAACCACCTGACCCACCAAATCCACATCCCAGTTTTCCTTGATGGAATAGGTCATTAATGGATTGAGGAACAAGGCCTGTGATTCTACCGGACTATAGATCACTGCCAGGCCACCATTGAGTAATGGAGTGATAGGGTAATTTGCCTGTCCAAAAAATGCCCATTTGTAAGGATACAGGTTCTTTGCGGAAAGCTCAAAGGAGAAAAGGGTAGAGGCGTCCCCTTTTGCAAATCCCATACTGTTATACAATGCACCTCCGTTGAGATAAAGAGCGTTGGCAAAGGAATAATCCACTCCGATAGTTGCCGCAAAAGCATCTTCCTCAATATCATCATTGAGCGGCGTAAACCAACTGAATTCTCCTTTAAAACCTGCATTCTTCAAATTTCCGGCCCAACCGGCACCCAGAACAATATCATCTTTGACATAACCTCCCAGCAACTGAAAGTCATAGTTCCATTTATTGAATTTCCACATACCGGCAATCACGGCTTCATTGAGGTTGTCTGCAGCCTTGGCAGCGATCTCCACACTGGAGGCGATTCCCGTATAATATTTCACACGTACCGCATCACTGCCTGGCCGTTCTTCGTAATCGAAATCTGTGAAAGCAAAGGCGTTGAAAATATCATTGGGGTTCCAAACAGTATTGATACCCCAGTTCACTCGCTGTCGACCTAAACGAATTTCCCAGTTGCCGGCAGAGTATTCCAGGTACAAACGGTCCAGAACGCTGTGCATAACAACCGATGGTTTGTCAATCGGCAAAACTGACAAATCCAGAAAGTCATTGGAGACTTCATCGGTACTTTTTCCATAATCGGGAGTTGATCTAACAAAATCTCCCAAAAAAAGTCTGGTTCGCAATCCTGCCTTAAGTGTGAATTTATCCCCCATGTACCAATTCATATTCAGTCGATGATGGATCAATTCATCCAGAAAAACGGTATCGACAAAAGTTCCTTGCTGATAGTCAGGGTATGAATCATTGAAAAAAATGACTGTCTGCATGTTCTTCACATAACCACTCAGTACAATATTGTCGTTCTGTGCAGATACCAAATAGGGGAGCCCAAAGACCAAGGTCAACAGCCCCGTGATATATTTAAGATTTTTTCTAAACATTAGGTATGTCTTTTTTCTTCGACAAGGTTCCGAAACCTTGAAGAGTTTCTTTTTTCCGTTTGTCGTCCACCGTCTACCGTGAGCCGTCTACCGTCTACCGTTTTTCGTCCACCGTCCACCGTGAGTCGTCTTATTTCAA
>QQUB01000128.1 GCA_008501835.1 Bacteroidota bacterium | reverse complement strand
TAGGTGTACCTGATTTGTTTGCAGAAACAGCACAGAACTTATCAGCTGGTATTACTTTCAGAATCAGTGATCATTTGTCAGCTTCTGCCGATTATTACTCAATCAACGTTTTCGACCGGATCCTCTTCTCTTCACAGATTCAGGCGAAAGAAGAAGGAGATGCCATTGACCAGATTCTTTCAGCGAATGGCGTTAAGGCAGTTCAGTTCTTTATCAACGCAGGAGATACTAAAACCACCGGATTTGACGTAGTATTGAACCTGAGCAATGTCTCTGCTGGAAAAGGTAGATTTGGTGCCGTTTTATCCGCCAACTTCAATGAAGCAACCATTGACAAGATCAACACTCCGGATGCCCTTGAAGCAGGAGGATATGATATTTTCGACAGAAGGGAGCAGTCTTTGATTACCAAGTCAAGACCAAATTCCAAGATTTTGTTGGGACTTTCCTTCCAAACAGACAAATTGTCCATTAACCTCGATAATACCCGATTTGGTGAAGTAACGGTTACCCATGCCAGTGATCCTGCAAATGACCAGGTTCACTCACCTAAGATGGTTACTGACTTAGGGTTCAGCTATGAATTGGCTAAAAACCTGTCCATGACAGCTAACATCAACAACATTTTCAATGTTTATCCTGATGTGCTTGATCCTAAAACAGGTGAAGATGGAGGCGGACGTTTTGTCTACTCTTCAATCGTACAGCAGCAGAACTTCCTGGGAACCACATTTAGGCTGGGACTCAATATGAAGTTTGTAAAATAATAATAAACCTAAGTTGCGAGCCTGCCACCTGACGATGGCAGGCAGGTTATTACGAGTTCGATCATTGTAGCTGTTTGACAGTGTTTAAGCTTGAAACCTGTAACCCGAAACTTGAATTTTTTATTTATGCTTAACACCAACCGGGCCTAACCTTATGGTTATGGCCCGGTTTTTTTATAGTGGTTGCAATGATTACACATTGGCCCTATTTTTACCAATTCGAAGAAACCCGCTAACTATGTCCAATAAACTTACATTTAGGGCTATTCAGCCAAAAGATGCAAAAATTATCAGCAACGCCTTTCAGGAGCAGGGTTGGAATAAACCTAAATCCCTATACCAGTCCTATCTTAATTTTCAATCCAATGGAAAGAGGGACATCATCATTGCAGAAATAAACAATTCTTTCGCCGGTTACCTGACCATTCTATGGCAATCGGACTATGCCCCTTTCAGGGAAAAGGGAATCCCGGAGATTAATGACTTCAATGTTCTTGAAAAATTCCAAAGGAGAGGCATCGGTAGCCATCTGATGGATGAGGCAGAAAACAGGATAAAACAAAGGTCCCCACTGGCCGGAATTGGCTTTGGGGTGACGAAAGATTATGGCAAGGCTCAAATCCTGTACATTAAAAGAGGTTATGTTCCAGATGGAAATGGAATGGTTAGGAACCATCTTCCATTAAACTACGGTGCGGAGGTAACCGTAGATGATGACCTGGTTCTTTATTTAACAAAAAAGCTTTAGAATAAAAAAGGGTTCCTTCCAATACTGAAAGAAACCCTAAAAAATAGTTGTTATTATATTTTACTCCGCAGACAGTGCGGCATTTCTGGCACGTTTGCGATCATGTTCTTTTAAAAAGATCTTACGAAGTCTCAATGAATCCGGAGTTACCTCAACATACTCATCAGACTGTATGTATTCAAGCGCTTCTTCCAAGGTAAAACGTTTTGGGGGAACAAGCTTCATCTTATCATCGGCTCCGGAGGAACGCATATTGGTCAGCTTTTTGGTTTTAGTCACATTGATCACCAGATCCCCAGGACGACTGTTTTCACCGATCACCTGTCCTTCATAAATTTCTTCGTTCGCACCGATAAAGAATTTACCGCGCTCCTGAAGATTATTGATGGAATAAGGAATTGATTTACCTTGCTCCATACTGATCAGTGAACCGTTGATCCTGCCTGGGATCTCACCTTTGTACGGTTCGAAATCCTTAAACCTGTGGGTCATGATAGCTTCACCAGCGGTTGCTGTAAGCATTTGACTACGCATTCCAATAATACCTCTGGAAGGAATTTCAAATTTCAGGATCACCCGATCGCTTTTTGGCTCCATGGACAGCATCACTCCCTTTCTGCTCGTGACCATTTCTATGGCTTTTCCGGATACACTTTCCGGAAGATCAATCGTCAACTCTTCAATAGGCTCGTGTTTGATCCCGTCGATTTCTTTTATGATTACCTGCGGCTGCCCGATCTGTACTTCATATCCTTCACGGCGCATGGTTTCTATCAAAACAGCAAGGTGTAATACTCCCCGACCAAAAACACGGAAGGCATCCGCTGAAGGGGTTGTTTCAACCCTCAAGGCAAGATTTTTCTCCAACTCCTTTTTCAGACGTTCCCTGACGTGGCGGGAAGTAACATATTTTCCTTCTTTTCCGAAAAACGGAGAGTCATTGATCGTAAAAATCATACTCATGGTTGGTTCATCGATGGCAATAGAAGGAAGTGCCTCCGGATTTTCTATATCAGCAAAGGTATCTCCGATCTCAAATTCATCGATTCCGAAAATTCCACAAATATCACCTGCGTGAACTTCATCTACTTCCGCACGCTGGAATCCTTCAAAAACGAAAAGCCCGCGGATCTTTCCTTTATGAATACCACCGTCTTTTTTCACCAAAGCGATCTGTTGTCCCTGCTTGAGTGTCCCTCGGTGCAGGCGGCCAACTGCAATTCGTCCGATATAAGAAGAATAATCAAGGCTGGTTACCAGCATCTGTGAAGTACCTTCTTCTACCTTTGGGGCCGGAATATGTTCGAGGATCGCATCCAGCAGCGGATAGATATTATCATTCTGGTCTTGCCAGTCGGTGTTCATCCAGCCGAATTTGGCTGAACCGAACAAAGTTGGGAAATCCAGCTGATCTTCCGTTGCATCCAGATTGGCCATCAGATCGAACACTGCATCTTGTACCTCATCAGGGGTACAATTGAGTTTATCAACCTTATTAACCACAACGATAGGTTTAAGTCCCAATTCCAATGCTTTTTGCAAAACGAATCTGGTCTGCGGCATCGGCCCTTCAAAGGCATCTACCAATAATAAAACCCCATCGGCCATATTCAACACCCTTTCAACCTCTCCACCAAAATCGCTGTGACCGGGAGTGTCGATGATATTGATCTTAACGTCTTTGTATCTAATTGAAACGTTTTTAGCCAGGATGGTGATTCCCCTTTCCCTTTCCAGGTCATTGCTGTCCATGATAAGTTCTCCGGGGTTTTCATGATCCTGGAACAATTTACCGGCCAGGAGCATCTTATCGACCAGGGTGGTTTTCCCGTGGTCAACGTGTGCGATGATCGCAATATTTCTGAGTTGTGTCATGCAGTTTTAAATTTGAAGCCGCAAAGGTAGGTATTTATTGAATGTAAAATGTAAAATGAAGAATTTTAAATTTAAACTAAGTGTATGTTTGATTTCAAAGCAACAATAGAATTGGACATTTTGTTTTTAAAACACAGAGGCAGATAGAGACCATAGTTTTAAGAATTGATCTTTAAGCTTTTATCTATGTAGACCATGTGCCTATGTGTTTCAATTTTGAGTTTTGTCCAATAGTATGAAGGTCCCCTCAATAAAAAATCCTCTCCCGACATCTATGACGAGAGAGGATAAAAATATGATTAGCAATTTCTTAAGATTATAACGATTCAGGTTCGTTTGTGCCTTCCGGCATCAGGACTAGTACATTCTCCGGAACAAAAACTGTTACAGAGACATTTTCCTTTAGCAGTGCATTGCCCACTTCGTATTGCTTCCTCAAATCGGGACCATAAATCACATAGACGCCATCTTCAATTCTGTACTTAAGATTGTACTTTCCTGATTGAACGAGGGACTTTAATGTGGTTTCTGTACCGTTGGCAAGTGCAATATTCAACTGGATGCGCACAGTGCTTTTGGACCAGGTTTGCACGTCAATTGGTTCGCCTAACTCCAATGAAACAACTTCGGTCGTATGGAGGTTAAACGATTTAACGAGAACCTTTTCAGCCATAACATTCACATTTCCTTGCTGGCCAAAACTAAGTATGGTTAGGGGCAGGAGGAGGAATGTCAGGGCAATTCTAAAAAAATGTGTAGAGTTATTCATAAGCAGCCTCCTTTGATTAACAATGGTAATAATTTAAGGTTTTTTTCCCGTAATGTCAATGTTTAGACTTATCGCGGGACTATGAGTTTAATCAAGTATTTTCTGAAAAACAGTAGTTGCGTATTCTTTATAAGCTTCTGATCGTACGGTGTATTTTCACTAATTTCAACAGTAAGTCTTCTAATCGATCAAGCGGCAACATATTGGCCCCGTCAGATTTTGCCTCGGCCGGCCTTGGATGTGTTTCTATAAAGATTCCATCAGCACCCGAAACGATGCCTGCCTTTGCAATTAATTCTATCATTTCCGGCTGTCCTCCGGTCACGCCACTTGCCTGATTTGGTTTTTGTAAAGAATGAGTACAATCGAGTACCACTTTTGCACCAAATTCCTTCATCTGAGGGATGCCACGGTAATCGACGATCATATCCTGGTAACCAAAATTATTTCCTCTTTCGGTAAGCCAAAC
>QQUB01000086.1 GCA_008501835.1 Bacteroidota bacterium | reverse complement strand
AAGCCGGAGGTGGATCCGATATAGTCGGCTTTTTCCAGCAGGTGTGCTTCACATTCCGGGTGAGCGATGAATTTTGCTTCCGGATGGCGGATCATCAGTTTGGTGATCTTTTCGTGAGAGAAGATCTCATGTACCATGCAGCTGCCGTTCCAGAGTACCAGGTCCCGGCCGGTTTCCTTGATAAGGTATTGGCCCAAATTGCGGTCTGGTGCAAAGATGATGCCTTTGTCTTTTGGAATGCTGTTGATGACGTGCACGGCGTTGGTGGAAGTACAACAGATGTCCGTTAAGGTCTTTAATTCTGCAGTACAGTTGATGTAACTCACCACGACATGGTCGGGATGTTTTTCCTTGAATTTCTTAAAAACAGGCGGCGGGCAGGAATCTGCCAAAGAACAACCCGCTTTCAGGTCAGGGAGTAATACTTTTTTACTTGGAGAAAGCATTTTGGCAGTTTCAGCCATGAAATGTACACCCGCAAAGACGATGATGTCGGCATCCGTAGCTGCTGCTTGTTGGGAAAGTCCCAGGCTGTCGCCAATATAATCCGCCACGTCCTGAATCTCAGACTCCTGATAGTAGTGGGCCAGTATGATGGCATTTTTTTCTTTTTTCAACCGCTCGATCTCAGCAACGAGATCCAGGGTAGGGTCAACTTCGAGGTCGAGGAAACCATTTTCCTGAAGTTTGGTTTCTGCAAATGTGTATAGATCCATGGTAAAATAGTTTTGGGCATCATTGCCGTTACAAAGATAACGTTTTCCAGTCAACTTAGTTTTGTTTTTAAACTAAGTTTAACATTTTGACGATGATGCAATAATTTGGTCACATTTTTTAATGGATGTGAAGTTATGGAAAATAGTTTTTGCAGGAAAGATTTTTGGAAAGCGTTTGAGAAGGATTTAAATGAAACAGGGCAGAGATAACTTCAGAAAAGTTAACCTGCCCTGTTGAAACGGTGACTCAAATTATCAGGCTTTTTCAATGTGAGGCATATCATTAACGATCTTCCATTGTCCGTTTACATCCTTTACCAAAAGAATATAAGTGGTAAAATGGAGTTCCTTACCGGAAAACCTGGCTAATACCATAGCATTATTGGCGGTCTGATCAACCTTCAAAACAGATACCTGCCTTTTGTCGCCACCAATCTTTTTGTCTGAAAGCATTTGCAGGTAGGTGCTTTTATCCATGGTACTTACCTCCTTACTGCCAAATAATTGATTGACAACGGAACGGAAATGATCATCAAGGATTTTGTCCATTTTATCAGTATCCTGCTGATCGGCGTACATGGCGAATTTGTGAACAATTTTTGTAATGGCAGCTTCATCATTACTGCTTTGACTTAAGCCTGCAGTTGCAGCTGCAAAAAGGATCAATGAGGTGAAAAATAACTTTTTCATGGTCAATTGAATTTTGATTAATAAATGTTGATTAGTTAATTGTTGATATATCAATTTTTAATTCAAAAAAAACTATTCGAAGTTTTTATAAATGGTGTTTAATACCTTTTTAAAGGTTTCAAAATCCTGCTCTGATATTCCATCGATCCCCTGCGCGCGCAAATCCACAGCCAGGGGCAGTATTTTATTGACGAGGTCAGCCCCGGCTTTTGTGAGCTCTAATCCATAAGCTCTCCTGTTTCCAGGGATAGGTTGTCTTACAACCAATTGCTTCTTCTCCATCAGATCGAGGATCCTCGTTACGGAAGCGGGGTCCTTATAGGTAGTGTCGGCAATTTCCTTTTGATTAATACCTGGTCTTTCGCTGATCCTTTTGAGCACTACCCACTGGTCACCTGTAAGATCGATACCATGTTCTTTAAATACCATCTGTGAAGTCTTCTTAAAACGACGTGCCGTTCTTTCAATCAAATAAATGTAAACTTCTTCTAATGGTTTATTCATGATTAATCAATTATTGATATAACAACAAAATTAAACTGATTATTGTTCAAAAGAAATTTTTTCGGGATTTTTTTTGAAAGCAGGCACCCTTTTGTGCGGATTTGCATCTTTTAAGAAAGCAGCGCTCTATGAAAAACCTTTACTTTTTTCCGGTACTTTTTTCTTTTTTGATTTTTTCCTGTGGGGATAAGGTCGGGGATATTTCCGGGAAGTGGGAGTATTACAGGTTTGCAGGATATAATGATGTTAATTTTGGAGAACCATATTTGGAGTTCAGTGAAGATTCCGTCAAAGTTTACGATTTTAATAGGGTGGTAGTGAAGTATGCCTTCCACCTTGAAAAAGACAGCCTTTTGCTCAAAGGCACTGTTGATAGTATGAAGTTTTCGATATCCAGGGAGAAAGATACTTTATTGATTGACAGTAGTATTTATGTGCGGAATGATAATTTGGAATTGGGCAAGGAGATTACTTTGGCTGGAATAGATGGAGATATTATCTTTCCAAATCCAATGAATGGTTATTTAGTAAGGAGTTTTGGAATTTACCATCAGTCCTTTTATGATGATTCCATTGATGAAAACCGGGTTTTTAATCTTCAATTAGGGGACAAAGTTTCGAGCATAGAAGATCTGCCCTTGTTCCTGGATTATTATCATCGTACTTCTCCTGCCTACATAAATATTTACCCCGATAAAATGGTGACCTTAAAACAATACCTGGAAGTTTTGATGACCATGAAATATAGTGGCTACAATAAAGTGAATGTAATAACCAGCAAACCTGCATTGGAAAAGTTGGAAGGCTTCAGGGAAACGAAAACTTATTGGAAGGATGAATTGGCCAAATTTGAAGAGTACAGGTTAAATAATGCCATGCCTCTGCCACCACCACTGCCGCCTACCCCTTCGGAGTCATTTACCTTAAAACAATTTATTAAAGAGATTAAGCCTTTGTCAATTATTCATTTGGATAAAAGTGGATACTATTTTATAAACCAGTCATTAAAATCCTTCCCGGATGAAGTGATGCTTGATGATAGCGCACACTACCTTTTTGTATGTGATGAAGCAATGTCTTTAAAAACATATGGTCAGTTCAGAATTGATCTTCAACGATATTTGCAAAGCCGAAAAGAGACATTTTCTCTGAATTTGTTTTTTAAGCCGTTTAATGAATTGACTATTGATCAAAAAAGAGAAATTGCCCGTAAAATTCCTAAGGTGTTTTTTGTGGGGAAAAGCTTTTTTGAGGAGTTTGTGAATTGAATTTTCTTGCAGGCGGACAGGAGTCCGCTTCCTTAATCCGTGTAGGACAGGATGTCCTAACGAGCAGGCGATTGGAAAGCAGGGGCGAATGGGTATATCCGCTTAAGACTGCTTGGCGGGGAGGGACCTTTTGTCCCTTAATTAAGGAATACCTGGAACTTTTTGAACTATTTGAACCCCTGGAACTTCATCCTTTCTTGCCGTCGGACAGGAGTTCGCTTCTTTGGTCCGTGTTGGGCAGGATGCTCCGACCAGCAAAGCATTGATGTAGGAGTAAAATTCTACCGAATAATAGTCACATCGCCTTTTTTGAAAATTTCAATGGCTTGGTGGCACGAGACCACCGTAGCCTTCACCCACCAGACATAAACACCGCTATCAATAGGTTCTGACAGAAAGCTGCCATCCCATGAAAATGCTGTATCCGTGGATTTGAAAAGGAAATCTCCCCACCGATTGAATATCTGAATTTCAAAATCCAGTACTTCTACTTCTTTGCCAGGGAATATTTGAAAACGATCGTTGATGCCATCATCATTGGGAGAAAAAACATTAGGGATATAGAATAATTTTTCAAATTCAGCACCTTCACTAAAAACCCTGACCGGGTGGGCTAAAGTCTGACATTGATTGGTCATTTCAAGCGTATAAGTACCGGGTTGAAAAACATAGGCCTGGTATTGATTTGATCCATGGGACCAGTTCCAGGAAATGTCACTGGCATTGCCGCTAAGCAGATTTACAGATACCAGGACGCTGTCTTCCTCACACGGGAAAATCGTAATGGGAAACTCCACGTCTATTTCCCTGATCTCCGGAATTTCAACCGTTTGTTCAAAAATACAGTCATTAGCATCACGAATATTTAACGGGTAACTTCCCGTGCCGAGGTTTTCAAAAGTTGTTTGTGACGTATAGGGCAGGTCATCATAAGAAAACTCCAAGGGCGGAACTCCGCCAGTGATATTCTGAATCGAAATGCTTCCGGTATCCATATTCCAGCAGGAACTTTGGATTTCCAATTCAAAATTCACCTCCGGGCTTGCTAAAACAACAAGATTGACAATGGAGTCACAGCCATTGACATCCTGGAAAAAAAACAGAGTATCTGTACCGGCAGGATATTCAACGTTATTGTAGAAGTACATCTCATCGGGGCATACCAAAACTTCCAGACTGGTCTCTTCATAGTTTTCCAAAACTTGAATCGTTACCAAAGAATCGCAGCCATATTGATTTTGTAAAGTAAAGGTTGCTTCATTGCCAATGTCAATGGCTGTTCCAAGGTAGGTGAATAGGGTGTCTCCGCAATTGATGATTTCCAGTTCTGTTTCGTCGATGGGGATGGATTCAACATACACGTTTACTAAAATAGTGCATTCATCATCATCCACCAGGGTAACCTGGTCGCTCGTACCTGCTTCAATAGGAACGCCTTCAAAAACGAAAAACGCTCCCTGGCAA